>CBDUTM010000422.1:0-2113 GCA_965369985.1 uncultured bacterium
ACGGGCGTAGAAGTCTTGGGTAAAGGTAGTGATGATCTCCATACCAAGGAGATGTTCCATATCCTTATAAAATCCGGTAATGTCCATGCCGATGTTATCTGAAAATTGCTGCTGAAGTCCGACTTCATAGATCACGGTCCGCTGTGGCTTAAGCTCGGCGTTACCAATCGTTGAGGTTAAGCTCCCGCTGAAGACTTCAAATTCAGAGTTGATATATAGGTGCTCAAAGGTAGGAATCTGGGAAAAATGGCCATAGGAAAAATGTATTACACCCCTATCGGTTATTGGATAAGACACACCAATTCTGGGACTAAGAGAATGCACAGCTTTGGCATTTCTGAAGTTATTTACCCATTTGACCCCACGAACATTAACTGTATCCGTAATCTCTCCTAATTCAGGTATGTATTCATTTTCTCTGACAAGGGTAGTAAAGTCGTTATTGGAAGAAATAACTGTAAAATACCTGGCGTTGTCCGGATCTCTCAACTCTATCGGAGTCTTTGCGGATGAATTAAAATAATCATATCTCAAGCCTATATTGATAATTAAATCTTCGAATTCCATTTTGTCCTGAACGTATGCCGCACCCTCGAGTGGATTGTGCTTATATCGATTGTTGGCGATGGACGCAGCAAGGGAGACAGCAGGCTCGAAAGGTCTTATTGTTAGGCCCGATTCATCTTTTTTAGGAATTATCTCGAACTCGTGGAATAATAAAGTGTGTCTTCTGAACTCAAAGCCACCTTTTAATAAGTGCGAGTTATTTACCTGACTGGTCAAATCTACCTTCCCTTGAATTGATTTCGTGCTTCGCCTTGTCTGCCACATCTCCGTTCCACCCGTCTTGAACGCATTACTGGAGTTATTCAGCACTCGATTAGGGTCTACATATCTCGAATCAAAGGGATCCTTAAATGCGTACTTTTCAAAATCGAAAAATGTACTGGCAAATTTTACCGTATAAAATGTCTTCGGGCTTAATGTGTGGTTAAAAATCAACGACTGGGAATGCCCGCGGTTAAACTGTTTAAAATCACCGTCAGGATTAAGCTTAAACAAGTGAGAATATTCGCGAAAATCTACTCTGTCCAATAAGAAACCGTATGAAATCCTGATCGTTGGGGAAATTCGATACGTAAGTTTTCCTCCTGTACTTAGCTTCTTCAATGGGTTCATCGGGACAAAAGCGCCATCACCGGTCTCTTCGACGAATACATTAGGTTCCCCCGGAGTTGCGCTACCATCACCTTCTCCGAAATCGGGCCCCGGATACTGTTCGTCGGTCGGTCCGATACCGTCAGCACCAATATCATCGACTCTCACATTCCAATTATCAAAATTTGAAGAGTCAGAAGGTATAAACCTTCTCTGTCCGTATAGCCAACCATCGTTGTTAGTAATTCTCCCTGTGAGAAAGAATGAAAACTTATTGCTTAAAAATTTGAGTGGACCATCAATACTAAACTGGATATTAGATATATCCGTTCCATTTATATCATCAATATTCAAAAACGTCTCATCATTCGAGCTTATGTACTCTCCCGAATAAAATGATAAATTGCCCCTGAGTCTGTCACCGCCTTCTTTGATCACCACATCAATGACTCCGGACATAGCCTGACCATACTCGGCATTGAAAGGACCGCTGATCACCTGCAACTCTTGAATGGAATTGTTCTCTATCTCAATAGAGATATTCCCGGAATACGGGTCTGTCACGGAAAGACCATCCACTAAAAATGCAATCTCGCTTGACCTTCCTCCCCTGATGTGTATATCACCGTCTGAACCGACAACAACTCCTGCCTGAAGAGCTAAAACATCCCCAAATTCTTCGACTGGTATTTCTTTCAACTGTTCAGCATTCACGATGGAAAGAGAGGACGTCAGGTCTTTCTTTACGATTGGAATCTTTGCCGTAACGGTAACTTCCTTGAGCTCTAATCCGGTGGGCTCTAATCGAAATTCAAGTTTGGTAGTGAAGTCGGCTGATACCCTGACCTCTGAATATAAAACCGCTGTGTACCCAATCATAGTTCCTTTGACGGTATAAACACCAGGCGATATGTTCAGGATAACAAATTGACCATTATTATCAGCCGCTGCTCCC
>CBDUTM010000423.1:0-2100 GCA_965369985.1 uncultured bacterium
TTTCTCAATTTCTTTCCAATCCACCTGAGCGCTGAGAGTGATAACATAAAGGCTATCAATATTTATCCCTGATGAGATAATTTCGTAAAGTTGAATATAGCGCATTCTGTTTGAATATATATATTCCTCCAGGAGTGCCATATTTTCAATACTCTTTTCGAAGTTTACCATAGGTTCCATAGCCTGCGTAATAACGCCGCGTAAAGCGTCATCGATAGCCTGCCTTTTAGCGCCGAAAACTCCATATTCGATAACACTCCCGTACCCGGTATTAATAATTTTCATCGGCTTGGAAGCAACTGAAATTTGAGAGAAAGCTAATCCGAGAAAAAGAGATAGGACCAGAAAGCGGAACGTCTCTTTAAATGATCTTATTGAATATATATTGTTGACCTGAATGTTATGAAACTCCTCCGGAAGTTAACTGATCTTGATAAATAAATATAGATTGAGCCGAATCGGTTGTCAAGACCAATGAAAAACAATGAAATAGAATTTAAGAAAACAAAAACCCCCGGGGTGGCGCTACTTCCATGCAGCCGGGTAAACATGGAACCAATCCGCTCACTCACCGGGGTTTTTTATTTGATTTATAAATACAGATTATTGCAGGATTAAAAAGTAATTCTAATTACAAAAAAATCCGATGATTTATGTCATCGGATTTCAATACTTCAGAGAATGTTTAAATTATCTAATTCATATCTTGAAAATAATTTGAACCGGAAAGATTTTTCACATCATATTTGTTCATAAGGTCATGAAATTCCTTTTTGATGAACTGAAGACCTTCTCCATTTCCATCAAGATGCTCGAGTAAAGTGAAAATTCGTTTCTTTTCATCCTTGGTGACCACGTTCTTCAAGTGACCCCAAATATAATAAGCTGTGTTTCGGCGGGAAAGAGGCTCAGGTTCGCCGGCAAATAACTTCTTTACATCCTTCACATATGTTGCTACGATCTCTTTATCCGGTGTATCAGATTTAATAAGCTTTACCAGTCTGTCATGAACCTCAAAAGAGTACTCCATAATTTTGAATCGCTCTTTGAACCATGATTCATAAACATCAAGTTTAGTTTTTATCTTATTTAATTCGATCATTTAAATCCTTATCAATCATTCAATGATTTCATTTTTTGATTATTTCTATGAGGTGTTTCAAATTCCTCAATTCCAAATCTCTGTTTTTTACTCTGCCTTGATTAGGTTTCAATCCAAGCTTTTAAGCAAGTCCCCGAGATACCCCCGATAGTAATGTGCTTTGGGCATCAGAATTGTAACATATAAAAGAACGATTGTCAATAGCTAATACCATTATTATTGAAAATTATATCTGTTTAATCAATTAAACTGCCGCCGCAATGATAAAGAATAGTGTGGTGCCTGCCGCTGCTAATAATGCATAAGGCAATTGTGTCTTTACATGATCAATATGGTCTGTCATCGAAGCAAGGCTTGAGATTATTGTGGTGTCAGAAATCGGAGAACAGTGGTCACCGAAAACACCGCCTCCGAGAACAGCCGCCAGCGATAAGGGAAGCGCGCCGCCTACGCTGCTCACCAACGGAACAGCGATCGGAATCATAATTGCAAATGTCCCCCATGAAGTTCCTGTGGAGAAAGAAATTGCCGCAGAAACTAAAAAAAGTAGTGCGGGAATGAATATCGGATTCAGCCAGGACCCCACCACACCGGCGACGTATACTCCCGTGCCCATCAGGTCTGTCAAGTCACCGATCGCGAATGCCAGCATCATCAATATCGCCATAGGCAGAAGTGTCCGCGCTCCAGTCACAAAATGCTTACTCAACGCCTTCAGATCCATCACACCCTGAACTCTATATAATCCCGCAGCGACAAAAATCGCCGTCATAACTGCTAAAAGCACAGAAGCGGAACCTTGTCCGTTCATTATATCGCCGTCTCCCGTGATGTACAATCCAACCGGCATCATCACTACCATCACCGCTATAGGCAATATCATATTAATAGCCCGGGGTTTAATCGAATCAGCTGTGGATCCACTTTTCTGTTCTTCATCGGAGATGTCAGAATTTTTAACTCTCTCTTCTGCGGCTTTCAATGGACCGATCTCTTTC
>CBDUTM010000424.1:0-2086 GCA_965369985.1 uncultured bacterium
TAATGGCTACCTGGTTTGGTTATCATTACAAAAAGTGGATGCCATATTTTGTCGCGTTTGCGTTACTCGTTTCATTTTCAAGAATATATGTGGGTGTCCATTGGCCCACGGATGTCTTGGGAGGGATAATCTTAGGATTTGGGCTGAGCAGAGGCTTTATTTATGTTTGGAACAGATATATAGCCCCAAAAATAGGTGGTTAATTCCTTTATTATCAATAGTATATTTTCCTTGTGATTACTTTTAAGTGATATTATATTTTGCTGAAGCAGTAAAACCATTTATTAAAATTGGCTCAATGAGAAGTGGGAGAGTAATATGATAGGAAAAAACCCTATGGCATTTGGAATTCTTCTGGGATTAGGTGGAATATTCGTACTCTACACTTGGTGGGGAGATAAAACCGGCTTTGGCGTTTTCGGGATGGGAATGGGTTTCTTTGCACTTGCAATCGGTTTGTGGAATATTTTGGAAGCAGGAAAGAAGAAAGAATAGTCTTTATTCGAAAGCGACAAAGATAAAAACCGAGTATTTTGAGTGATCACCGCAGAATTAGTATCTGCGGTTTTTTATTTCTATAATCCCCGAATTATGAAGATATTAGTTTTATAAGATCCACGGCACGATTACAATATCCCGCTTCATTATCAAACCAGCCTGTAATCTTTACAAAGTCCGGTTTTAGTACTTTCGTTAACGGCGCATCAAAGATAGCTGAAGAAGTATCTCCAACAATGTCAGCAGAGACGAGCGGAGATTCTTCATATTTCAGTACACCTTTCATATAGCCTTCCGCTGCAGTTTTCATCACATTTTGTATATCTTCCAATGTTACGTCAGTAGCGATATCTAAAGCTAAATCTACAATAGAGCCGGCAGGAACGGGAACTCGATATGCGATGCCATCAAGTTTTCCCTTAAGTCGCGGAATAATTTGTTCTACAGTTTGAACAGCCCAGGTAGTTGTGGGGATTATTGAAAGTGCCGCAGATCGGGCTCGCCGCATATCCTCGTGTGGATAATCAAGAAGACTCTGATCCAGAGTGTATGCATGAACAGTCGTTATAAAGCCTTCTTTAATGGTAAAACTATCCTCCATCACCTTGCATAAAACAGCAGCCGAGTTAGTTGTGCCGGAAGCGTTCAATATTATCTTTTCATCACCTGTGAGAATATCATGATTCACTCCAAAAACAATGGTGGCATCAACAGGGTCTGTACATGGCGTCGTCAGGAGAACCTTTTTTGCTCCTGAACTAATATGTATATCCAAAAATTCCCTATTTCTGGCAATTCCGGTGGATTCGATTAGAACATCAATTTCATAATCGCCCCATGGAAGTTCTCTGTCTTCCTCTCGAAGTGATATGACCGGAATACTTTGTCCGTCCACAATGATATTTTTATCATCGTACGAAACATCACCTTGATATCTTCCGTGAATTGAATCATATTTCAAAACAGTCGAAAGGCTGAATGCGTCAGCTCTGTCGTTAATCACCACAAAATCGATATCGGCATTTCGAAGTTTTGCCGCTCTGAATATCGTCCTTCCTAACCTTCCAAAACCATTTATAGCTACTCTTATCGCCAATACAGTATCCTTGTTGTTTTATCGTTAGATAATATAGTTAAAATTAAAATGGATCAACATCAAGCTTCAGCAACAGGGTCTGAACTTGATGGAGGGGGGAATTCTTGACCACCATCGCCATCAGGCCGGTGCATAGTAATATTTCCATATTGATTTTCATAACGTCTGATATTTTCCTGTAGTGCATTCAAAAATGCTTTTGCGTGCATTGGAGCAATTATTATTCTCGATTGAACATTAGCTTTGGGAACGCCCGGTACTACCCGACAAAAATCAAACACGAATTCAGCCGGTGAATGCGTGATCAGAGCTAAATTTGCGTACTCTCCGTCTGCTTTTTCCTGCGGAAGTTCGATTGATAATTGCCTTTTATTTTCCTTATTCATATCTGCCTCAAATATGATTGATAAACTGTTGTCGCCTCTTTGGCAGACTAACTTATCATTATTCCATTTGTATATCAAGTCAAAAGCAGTTAGTTATCCCGGAACT
>CBDUTM010000425.1:0-2083 GCA_965369985.1 uncultured bacterium
CGAATATTTCCTCTGCGATCAGAGAAGCAACCGACTGACCTATACTTCCCTTTTTACTGTCTTCAGTCACGATAAGAACCTTTCCGGTGCTTACTACAGAAGCGAGTATGGCGTTTTTATCAAGTGGAACAAGTGAACGAAGATCAAGAACCATCGCTGATATTTCACTTTCCTTTTCTAAGGCTCTTGCAACAGAAAGACATTTATGTACATACGCTCCATAAGTTATGATGGTTATGTCTTTTCCTTTCCGCTTAAGATGAGCAGAGCCGATGGGAATTATAAAATCTTCCTCTTCCGAAGGCAATTCTTGTTTAATATCCGGCGCTCGATAAAGAGCTATATGTTCGTAAAACAGAACGGGATTATCATCTCTGATAGCCGATTTTAAAAGGCCCTTGGCTTCAAGAGGAGTAGAGGGACATACGATTTTTATTCCCGGAGTTCGGTAAAACCAAGCTTCGGTATTCTGTGAATGAAACGGACCGGCTTGACGTAATCCGCCCCATGGCATTCTTATTGTAAGAGGAACATTATGTCCCCATCGATAAAATATTTTAGCAGCATTATTCACGAGCTGATTGAATCCACTGGCAATAAAATCATTAAATTGAATTTCAGCAATTGGACGCTTCCCGGTAAGTGCAGCGCCAACCGAGGCGCCGATAATAGCGGATTCAGATAGCGGAGTATTGATCATACGGTCACCAAACTCGTCTAAAAGGGATTTGAGAATGAGAAATGCGTTTCCATATTTTCCTCCGACATCTTCGCCAATTATGAATGTATCACTATCTCTTGTCATTTCCTCCTTTAAAGCTTCCACAATAGCTTCCCAAAATGTTTTACCGGAAGCGGAAGGAACAAAATCCATATCGGCGGCTGAATGCCAATCAAAATCCAGATTTTGAATTATATTATCTCTATTTTTTAGAGGTTCAGAGTGAATTTCAACCGGTTCGGAAGAGAGTGCGGATATTCGAGCATCTTCAGGGGAGGGCCATGGCGCTTCAATAACGCTTTCGGCCGCAGCTTCAATTTCAGCCGATACCTCTTCAATAATTTGACTGTTGGTAACATCATCGAGAATACCTTCATTATAAAGTCTGGTTTTATAGATCTTAATCGGGTCTTTTGCTTTCCAAAATTCATATTTTTCTTTATCTATGTAGCCGTTTTCACCAATCTCAGGATATTCCAAATATTGATCGGGTTCAACTCCGAAATACAGCATATCATCGTGATGAGCATGACCTGCAATTCGAAAACAGATGAGTTCGACCATGCGCGGTCCTTCTCCCCGCCGACAAGCATCTGCCGCCTCGGTCACAGCTGCGAACACAGCTTCCGGATCGGTTCCATCCACCGTGATAGCCTGCATTCCATAACCTTTTGCTTTTTCTGATAAATATTGTGAAGAAAACTGTTCGTCCACGGGCGTAGATAATGCAGTGGAATTATTTTGGACGATAAAGACTACGGGAAGTTTTTTTACAGCTGCAAAGTTAGCAGCTTCATGCCATTCACCTGAAGATACAGCCCCTTCGCCATTGCAGGTTATGACGACTCGTTTCGTATCTGAAAATGTCATAGCCAGTCCGATAGCGGTAGAAACGCTTATTCCTATCGGTGCGGAGGGAGGAAGGATCCCCTTATTGAAGTCTCCGATATGAAAATCTTTTCCGTTCGTGGGTATTGCTTCCTTGCCCATTTGGGTGGCAAGAACATCAAAAGGTTTCTGTCCCATGCACAGTGCTATTCCAAGATCGCGGATCATCGGAGTGACGAAATCTCCTTCGTACGGTTCGCTGCCAGAAGATGAATCTCCGCCACTATTTTGATGACGTTTAAGTCGAATAGCCGCAGCATAAATTGCTTCCTGTCCCATTGAACGAAAGCCTTTTCCCTGGAATTGCGAACCATCCGGAGTGCTTATTTCTCCTGAAACGAAGAATTTCTTTATACAAGTGACGCATTCGGCTCGCATTGAAATCTTTACGGCTATTCGTTGAAACGGCTACGTCCCACTGGTTGTTGAATTCAGAGTAACTTCCACCGGATTTGTCTACAGTCTGCTGTGGAA
>CBDUTM010000426.1:0-2076 GCA_965369985.1 uncultured bacterium
CCTTGCTCTCCGGCGCGAGCCGCTTCAATAGCTGCGTTTAACGCAAGTAGATTCGTTTGATCTGCTATGTCATCAATAACTGAGATTATCTCACCGATCTCATCAGAACGTTTACCCAATTCACCGATGGTAGCTGCGGATGCTTTCACAGTTTCCGCTATTCTCTGCATTCCCTCTATCGTCTCCTGAACGATTTTTCCGCCTTCATCTGCCACATCAGCCGCATTACGCGCTGATTCAGTTGCCGATGCTGCATTCTGAGATGATTCTACTATGGTAGCTGCCATTTCTTCAATTGAAGCCGAAACTTCTCCCGCCTGTGCTTCCTGCTCACCTGCTCCGGTAGAAGATTGTTCTGCGGCAGAGGCGATTTCTGTGGCTGCAGAAGAGACCTGCTCCGCGCTGGTTTTAAATTGAGATATAAGGTCTACCAAACCAAGTCTCATTTTATCTTGAACTTTTATAATTGTACCGATCTCATCATCCGACGAATAATCTACTTTAACAGTTAGATCGCCATCAGCAGCCTTCGTCATCGAGTGTTCAAGAAGGGCGAGAGGTCTATTAACAGTCTTGTTTAACAATAATACTAGCACTAATACTGTAAAAGCTATTGCTACCACCGTTAAAGTTGTGCCGGATGTTAAACTTGCGTTGACTGCAGCATCAACAGCATCCAACGGTTGAATAATCTCAAACGCGCCATGGATTTCGCCTGCTTTCCATTGTTCCATTGTATATCCAAGTGGATCGGTCAGAGTTCCTGTGATGGAATGCTCTAATGAGCCGTGGCAAGTGAGACAATCTTCGGTCAACTTAATTGGCTTCATATATCTTATTGAATTTATTTCAGTGTCTTCTATCCAATATTCGGCTAAGGTAGGATTCGCTTTCAGGTGATTTAACATTTGAAGTTCGGTCTTATCAGGTTCATTTTTCGGGTTTCTCGGTGAAACCTTAGGAACACGAAAAGTAAAATCTTTTCCTTCTGCCAGCGCCTCGCCCTGTTGCAATGAAGCCACAATAGGTACCACGCTAAAAAATTTACCTTTGACATCTGCCATTAATTTATCATTGTCGTAAACATCCGCACCTAAGAGACCACCCATTCGTTCACGTGAATTCTCTAATGCTTCAACAAATGTTCTTGATTTTTCTAGAACCGCAGAATATGCCGCTTCTTTAGTATCTGCTACCACCATGTATTCATTTAGTGCGAATGCTACTGCGAACACAACAATAACAGGGAGTAATATTTTACTTCTGATCTTCAATCTGTTAAACATTGTCTATCCTTTCTCTTTCGGTTCATGATTTTGACGTAAATATTCTTGCCATAATTCTGTACTTCAAACGACACGCTAAGTACAATAATTTCAGACATATCTATTTCGCCTGTTCTCACTATTGTTAATGCTTTTAAGATCTTTATTCATAATTCAATTTTATATATGGCACTATTCGTGCCAAAGCTTAATCGATATTGTAAGAATTTGTGCCGACTTTGCTTATAGGTAATTTTCCCAATTCGAACTCAGAAATACTATTTTTAAGATGCTCATTACGGCAATATGTCGCCGACAGAATTAGATTAATCGGTTACTGTCAAATTATACCAATCAATTTCGACAATTCTCAAGTCGAATAATAGGGAGAGATTAAAACTTAAGAGATAATAAGTATAAAGAAACTCTGATTTATTGGTTTAATCAGAACTATGTGACAAGAAATGCAACATATCGACAATATACTGCCACCTAACAAAAAAAGCCCCGAATAAATATTCGGGGCTTTTGACTATAAGTATTGATGTGGTTAATTTATTACCAGATCTTCACTCTCTCTTCTACCGGTATAAACAACTTATCACCCTTTTTTATATCAAATGCTTCATAAAATTCAGGCATATTTTGTAATGTACCGCTAACACGATAAACGGCAGGAGCATGAGGGTCAATCAAAATTAGCTGGCGTGCCCTTTTCTCTCTCGTGTTCCGTCTCCAGACCTGAGCCCAGCCCATAAAAAATCGTTGCTCTCCTGTGAAGCCATCAATTACCGGAGCTTCTTTGCCGTGC
>CBDUTM010000427.1:0-2074 GCA_965369985.1 uncultured bacterium
GAAGTTATCGCCCCGAAAAGACAGGCATCAGTGCTTTTCAGCAAGTCTATCGTCCTGTCAGGAAGTGGTTCTCCCTCTGTCCGCCAGAATTCCCAGCCGATATCACCAAGGAGATATTCAGCATCTAATTCGATCTTGTCTAACACTATCCGTGCTGCTTCCATCACATCGTTCCCAACGCCGTCACCCGGCAGCCAAGCTATTTTATATTTTGCCATTTATTCCTCTGTGTTTGGTGCTAATCTGATCCCAATATTATTACTATCCCTTACCGATACTGACTCCATAGCCCAGCCATTCATGGCTGGGTAACGAGAATAAACTTATAATTTTAACGCCGTTCACGGTGTTCCTCTTTAATATGATACGCCTGTAAAAAATTATCCACTTCTTCTAAATAAGAAACTTTTCTGTGATGTTCTATTTGATCCATAATATACTTCCTAACTTTTTTTACATTGGAGTAAGAAACTGAAAATACACCGTAACCCTCCTGCCAACTAAATTTTCCTTTACTTAGGTTATTACTATTAATCCAATTTGAAGATTCTCCCTTAATTAAATTTATAACCTTAGACGGTACCTGAACCGGAGATATCGATATTAGTAGATGTACATGATCTGCTACAACATTCATTGTATCAATTTCGATTTCATTCTCTTTCGCATATTCTTTAATATGTTCTATTAACTTTGTCCTCAGATTTTCGTTAATTAATGGAAGACGATTTTTAGTTGACCATACGTAATGAAGCAAAATCTTATGATATGTATGAGATACTTTATTTACCTCCTTAATTTAATTTTACAAGCGTAAACGCCCTAAAATATTATACTCAACTTCTTTACCCAGCCGTGAACGGCTGGGCTACAAACTTCACCCTTTAATCTGTTCCTAATATTTTTTTTGTGTGTGCGATAAGTCCGCCATCATCGAATATTCCCTTAACTTCCGGAGGAAGCGGGGGAAATTTAAAAACGCCCGCCTTGCAGGATATTTCGCCACTATCCATATCTACTGTTACTTCCTCGCCGTTCTCAATAGCATCTACAGCTTCTGCCGAGACTATCATCGGCAACCCCGTATTAATACAATTACGAAAATAAAGTCTGCTAAAAGATTTTGCGATGACAGCCCCGACTCCCGACATTTTAATGCAAACAGCAGCTTGCTCTCGTGAGGAACCGCAGCCGAAATTTTTTCCTCCCACAATTATATCATTTTCCTTTACGCCTTTTGCGAATTCAGGATCAAGATCTTCCATAGCGTATTGCGCCATCTCATTCGGGTCGGAAACCGTATATGTATATTTTCCGGGGAATATTACATCGGTATTTATGTCATCCCCGTATTTCCAGACTTTGCCCGTAATAGCCATCATATCTCCTTAATTGTTTCTTGGATCGGTTATGGTACCCGTTATGGCGCTATGTGCTGCTACCAGTGGGCTTGACAGATATACTTCCGAATCTCTGTTACCAAGTCTGCCTCGATAATTCCTGTTGTTCGTAGCTAAAACCACTTCCCCATCAGCGGGCACTCCTTCATGGTTACCCATGCACGGACCGCATCCCGTGTTCATAATTACCGCACCCGATTCTGCAAGAGTCTGCACATATCCGAGGCGCATCGCCTCCATGAATACATCCTTCGACGCGGGGAAGACGAGCATCCGAACGTCTCTATGAACCTTCTTACCTTCCATAACTCCGGCTACAACTTCAAAATCTTCGAGCCGAGCATTTGTGCATGAACCGAAGAATATTTCATCAATTTTCGTTCCGGTAACTTCCGTGATCGGATGGACATTATCAACCGTATGAGGACATGCGATTTGCGGCTCCAAATCGCTAATATCAAATTCAATGATCTGATCAAATTCGGCATCATCATCGGAAACCACTACTTCAAATTCCTTCTGAGCCCGCCCTTTAAGATATTCTAAGGTTTCATCGTTTGGTTCCATATAACCTATCTTCGCCCCAAGTTCTACCGCCATGTTCGGCAGTACTATTCGGGAACTAACCGACATATTTTCGATGGTAGGCCCGGCAAATTCTATCGCCTTATATA
>CBDUTM010000428.1:0-2073 GCA_965369985.1 uncultured bacterium
TATCATCTCTTTCACGGAGCGATCCCGATGGCTAAGATATTCTAATGCGCTATCCTTTGCTTTAGCAAGAGGATCAAAGTCCAAATTTGACTCATTTGAATAGCTCATAATATCATACAATTTAGTGATCTTTGTTGGGTATTATTCCTTCTCGTCATTTTCTTCCGTATTTTCTTCTTTCGGTTCTTCTTTCGGTTCTTCTTTCGGCTCTTCTTTTTTTGCGGATTCAGCGCCAGGGATAATCCCAAGATGTACTTTAACTTTTTGCTCTAACTCTTTCATCACTTCACTGTTATCATGCAGATAAGTCTTTGTGTTCTCTCTGCCCTGACCGAGCCTTTCGTCACCATAAGAATACCAGCTGCCCATTTTGTTGATAAACCCGGCTTCCAATGCCAGATCAAGGATATCCGCTTCATAAGAAATTCCAAATCCGTACATAATATCCAGTTCTACTTCTCTAAACGGCGGAGCCATTTTATTTTTAACGATCTTTACTCTAACTCTATTACCAACCGATAGTGATCCTTCTTTTATTGCGCCAATTCGCCTTATATCCATCCTGACTGAGGAATAAAATTTTAGCGCGCGGCCACCTGTAGTTGTCTCCGGATTTCCGAACATGACACCTATTTTTTCACGGATCTGGTTGATAAATATCACGCATGTGTTAGATTTTTTTATCACGCCGGCTAGCTTACGTAGTGCCTGAGACATAAGACGGGCTTGAAGTCCCATATGAGAACTTCCCATTTCTCCTTCAAGTTCAGCGCGCGGAACCAATGCCGCCACCGAATCCACAACGATAGTATCAATCGCATTACTTCGCACAAGCGTTTCTGTGATCTCCAATGCCTGCTCACCTGAATCAGGTTGTGAAAGCAATAGCTCATCAGTTATAACGCCCAATTTTCGGGCATAGCGAGCGTCTAAAGCATGCTCAGCATCAATAAAGGCTACTTTACCACCCAACTTTTGTGATTCTGCTATTATATGGAGGCTCAACGTGGTCTTACCTGACGCTTCCGGTCCATATATTTCAACGACTCTCCCCCGAGGTACTCCGCCAATTCCCAAAGCAGCATCGAGTGAGAGTGCTCCCGTTGGAATTGAATCCACCTGAAATAATAAAGCATCTTCGCCGAGTAACATAATGGAACCTTTACCAAATTGTTTATCTATTTGAGCCATTGCCAGCTCTACTGCTTTTGCTTTAGCTTCATCTGATTTTGCCATTAAAATCTCCTAATTATAAAAATGGACAGTGTGTAAATTAGTATAAATTGCCCCTGTGGGCTTCAAATCACTTTTAACTACGTTCAGTCTATCAACCTTAAAAACCGTTTGGTTTATTTCGACATCATTTAATTCTGAAATAAACAAATTTTTGTTTGTTATCTTCTTAATGCGTCCGATAGTTATATGCGGTCTGAAATGACGGCTTTTTATCTCAAACCCTTTAGCCGTAAGGTAATAGTCACATTTCTCCGCCATCTGTCTTAATTCTTCAACTTCTCCGCCTATACCGACCCAAATAACGGTTGGATGATTTTCATCCGGAAACATCCCCAATCCGGTTAAGGATAATTTGAGTGAACGAGCGTCTTCAGCCACATTATTCATAGCTTCAAATATTTTATCATGAGATTTATTTTCAATTTCACCTAAAAACCGCAAAGTAAGATGAATATTATCGTTTCTTATCCACCTAATCTCAGCACCTTTATTCAGTAGATTCTTTTGAATATCCGTGATCTGGTTCCTTATAACGTTTGAAATTTCAAGAGCTATAAATGTCCTAATAATCATATTAATACAAGCCTTTAATCTATGCTATCTCGTTCTGTTAAGCAAAAGAAAACGGAGATGAAAGTTTTTATTTTCCTTATATTATATAAAATACCCAAACTACAATAAACGTTAGATGACTTGACTTTGCAAGTTGACAAAAATATCTTTTTCGCATAACCTTTAGTGATTGGATAACAGAATAAACATATGCTAAAAAATGGTACAATGCCGGCCAGTCTGATATGACGGATAGCAGGGAACTGAAAGGCGCAAGAAAGAAAT
>CBDUTM010000429.1:0-2071 GCA_965369985.1 uncultured bacterium
GGGATTACATAATATAGAGTGGGATGCTTCCGAGATGTCGTCGGGAATTTATTTTTACAATCTTCAAGCAGGAAATCTTAGCCGGACTAAAAAGATGGTGTTGTTAAAATAAATTTCAAAACTAAAAAGAATATATAAAATGAAGGGCAGGTGTCAACCTGCCTTTCATTTACGTAATTATTCGAATTTTGAAATCAGGACTCGCTCATAATTTTCTCTCGTTCTAGGAATGGACAGGCTTGTATCTCACTCATTAGAGGAAATGGCGGACAGGCCGCGCGGCAGCCGAGACGGAGAGAATATCAGTTAGCCGATTCGCAGATTTGATGATTCTCCAAGAATTCTATTAATGACCGATTTAGTCATATAGAACTTGACAGCATGAATTAAATCGTTAAATTGGGTTACATATGTTTACTCTAACTCAAGCCGGAAAAGGAGTTAATCTATGATTAGAACGTTACTCTTCACAGTTATATCTCTGTCTTTGAGCATCACGAATTTGCAGGCGCAAAAAGAAAATATGATCGCATACGCTTCTCTCGACGGTGAGTATGCAGTTCCTCCGATCACCTCAGACGCATCAGGAACAGGAGTGGCGATCTTGGCAAATGATTGGACGGAGCTTCAATATTCTATAACCATTGAAGGCCTTACCCCTACAGCCGCGCATTTCCATAATGGGGCTATGGATGCGACAGGACCAGTTGTAAGGACTTTGGACTTCAGCGGTGGTTCGACTATTACAGGCGTCTGGACAGCAACAGATTCTGAACCGTTCACGGCTGAAATGCTGGACGAATTTCTGGCAGGCAGGATCTATGTGAATATTCATACCGCGGCAAATCCGGGTGGTGAGATCCGAAGCAACTTTGGAACCTCGGTTGTTTTTAAATCCACATTCAGCGGAGATAAATCTGTTCCTTCAGTTACAACAGATGCTTTCGGTTTGGGAGGTTTTATAATATATCCTACGGATCGCGAATTTGAATACGGACTAAATGTGCGCGGTCTTTCTCCCACAGCCGCACATTTTCATGGAGCGAGCGCTACGGAGAACGGACCTGTCCTAAAAGATATAAACTTAAATAACAACGGTGCGGTTGGCGAATGGTTTGGAGAGGATGCCCAGCCACTCACAGACAGCTTGATAACTGAAATGATAAAGGGAAATATGTATGCCAATTTCCATACATCCGCTAATCCGGGTGGGGAGATCAGAGGTCAGCTGGAAATGGAAACCGCACTGCCTTTAGGGGCATATATCACCGGAATGAATCAAGTTCCCGCTAATGGTTCTCTTTCATCGGGAACAGCAGTGATGGATCTTGATAATTCCCGGACTACACTGAATTATGATATCGTCCTCTCGATCCTGCCTGATGATTCGATTTCGGCAGCGCATATTCATAATGCGGGTGCCGGTCTAAGTGGTGGAGTTGTCAAAACGCTTGAATTCATTAACGGAAGAGCAACAGGAACCTGGTCATCAGTTGACGCATCTGAAGCTCTCACTGAAAGTCTCGTTGAAGAGCTTCTCAGTGGCAGATTATACATTAATGTTCATACTCCAAATTTCCCCAACGGAGAAATAAGAGGCCAAATTCAGACAATACAAGGGTACACCGCTGAGCTTGACGGAAGTCAGGCAGGAATAGAATCAATCGGAACGGGTACATTCGTCTCCATGTTCGCCTACGATGATTCCGGTGCATACATGGATTATGGTATAACAATAGAGGGTCTGGATATCACAGCCGCGCATTTCCACGCCGGAGCAGCAGGCGAATCCGGTGGTATATTGAAGACGATCAATTTCTTAGATAATTCTGCTGACGGCGAATGGAATTCAACAGATTCCGAACCGCTTACGGATGATATCGTCGATATGATCCGAAGTGGAGGCGTGTACGTGAATATTCATACTGCCGCGAATCCCGGTGGTGAGATAAGGGGTCAGCTATTAACGAATCTGCTTCAATTTCCTATAGGTGTAAAAGATAACAGGATATTGCAGCTACCAACTTCTTTTGCACTGAAGCAAAACTATCCAAACCCGTTCAATCCGACC
>CBDUTM010000430.1:0-2062 GCA_965369985.1 uncultured bacterium
GACTAATGTGATTTAACATTGTTTTTGTAATAACGGCAAAACCGTTTCAAATTACATTCATCGCAAAGAGGATTCCGGGCTTTGCAAGTTCTGCGACCATGTGTGATAATATTAATATGAAATGAATAGGCTTTTCCCTTTGGAAAGATAGAAGACATAGCTGCATAAGTTTTCTCGGGTGACGATCCTTCCGGCACAAATCCGAGACGAGAGCAGATCCTGTTGATGTGAGTATCAACCGGAAATCTGTCCGAACCGCACGCGAACGAGAGGACGACATTAATTGTTTTAACTCCGATTCCTTTGACCTGTGTAAAAGTTTCTTCAACCCAATCAGGGTCTTTATCACAGATCCAGTTGATATTCAGTTTCCCCCAGTTTTTTTTGATAAAATTCAGAGTGTCTTTTATGTAGGCGGATTTTGCAGGAGCGAGTCCGGCAATTCTTATTGCGTTTTCTATCTTTTTCCGGGGAGCGGTTCGTACTTTTTCCCATGTGGAATATTGTCGCCTTAGCTCAGCATATCCTTTATCCCGATTGATATCATTTGTATTATGCGATAGCAATGTGAGGATAAGTTCGTCGAGTACATTAACGTTTTTCTCTTGTTTCGGTACGCCGTAAACATCTTCGAGGAGTAAGTCAATTTTTACTGCTTTGCTGCGGAGTTGATAACTCAATCTGAAACTCTTTTGACTCCCGATTCGGTGATTAATATATTGAATTTCACATCGTGTGATTCTGTTGGCAGATCTTGAACGATTTGAAAATCGTATGCCATCACGATAACCGGAACCGTAACTTCCGATAATATCCTATCGTAATAACCACCGCCCATCCCAAGTCTGTTGCCTTCTCGGTCTGCGGCAAGGCAGGGAGCTATTATCAAGTTCGACTCACTGAGAGGAACAGGGATGTCATTACTTGGAGAAGGCTGGAGGATGCCGAATGGAGAAAATTCCAGTGCGTTAATACTTCGCAGTACCGAGTGAGAGGGAGGGGCATCATTTCCGTGATACATAGGAACGATAACTGCTTTATCTTCGGAAAGCGCGCGTGCTGCCAACATGATAGTTTGTATCTCCCCGGGTAAACTTCCGATAAAAGTGTAAATAGTAGAGGATTCTTTATATTCGGGAAGTGAAGAAAGATAATTTAAAATCTCTTCAGATTTCTGGTTCATCTCATCCAATGAAAGATTCGCTCTCTCTTCCGCAAATCTTTTCCGAAGCGCGTTTTTTATCTCAGATTTATCTGGCATAATAAATTATCGTATACAATTAAGGCTCACCAAAAGGTGAGCCTTAGAATGTAAGAAACTTCTTTATAAAATTCAGCTAAATAACTGAATCTAATTTATCTTTCATAAAACTTTTTGGACGGGCGCCTATTACAGTTTCCTGAACTTCGCCATCTTTGAAAAACAGAAAACTGGGAATACTCCGAATTCCATATCGCGAAGATATGCTCGGATTTGCATAGACATCAACTTTTCCAATTTTAATCGTTTCTTTATATTCGCTTGCAAGCTCTTCCAGGACAGGAGTCATAGCCACACATGGACCACAGCCTTCCCCCCAAAAGTCAACAAGCACAGGGACTTCAGAGCTTAATACTTCCTGCTCAAAATTCTCGTCTGTAAATTCTTTAGCCATTTAACATTCTCCTATAAATCTAAATCAGTGTTAATTTTCACCATATATAGTAAAATTTATATCTGTACAACTATATATGCAACTATTCTTCTCACTATTTAGCTTTTTCTTATTCATTTTATCGTCTGTTTCTAAATTAAACTTAATTTATTTCATTTCACGCCTTGAATATGAAGAAAATGTACACTCAAAACCGTAATGTGGCTTACTTTAGGGCAATATGCTAACGATTTGTGATCAGATCGATCTATCTTTCGCCGATTTATGTTATATCTAATATTCCGCCAAAATTTTCACATCACGGTCCGGAGGAAAGGATCGGAACAAATAATCCCGTATGACAGTGACTCGACCAATTCGACTTGAAATCAGCCGTCATATAATCTGCCTGATGAAGAGCAAAACCG
>CBDUTM010000431.1:0-2061 GCA_965369985.1 uncultured bacterium
GGATATAAAACAATCTTTGTAATGCCTGATAAAGTCTCCACTGAAAAAATACAATTATTAAAAGCGCTTGGCGGTGAAGTCATTATCACTCCTACATCAGTAACCGCGGAGTCACCCGAAAGCTATTATTCGGTTGCAAGAAAAATCACTTCGGAAACACCTAATGCCTATCTTTCCAATCAATACTATAATCAGGAAAACCCGAAATCCCATTACAAGAGTACCGGCCCTGAAATATGGAAACAGCTTGATGGTAAACTTGATGTTTTTGTTTCCGGACTGGGAACCGGCGGGACGATAAGCGGCATTGGTGAATTTCTTAAAAAAAAGAACCCTGATATTAAAATTGTTGGTGCCGATCCGTACGGTTCAATACTCAAGATATATAAAGAAAGCGGCATTTTAACCGAGAGTGCTCCATATCTGGTCGAGGGAATCGGGGAAGATATTATACCCGAGACACTGCATTTCAAATTTATTGACGAAATTATAAATGTCACCGATAAAGAATCGTTCCTAATGTCCAGACGCCTTACAAAAGAGGAGGGTATTTTTTGTGGCGGCTCGTCAGGAACAGCCGTACATGTTGCAGTCAATCTGGCTGAAAAAATGAAATCCGATCAAATTGTACTCGTTATGATCCCTGATGGAGGTGACAGATATTTATCCAAGCACCACTCTGATGAATGGATGCGTGAGAAAAGAATGCTTGGATCCGACCGTGTGACAGTTCGGCTTATAACAGAAACAAAACCTAATAAAATCCCGAGCCTTGTTTCGTTGAATCAGAAAAGCTATGTAAAAGACGCTTTGAAGCTTATGAATGAATATAATATCTCACAACTTCCAATTATCGATGACAACAAGTCTATTGGTAGCGTTCGGGAAAGCAAATTACTTTCAATAGTGCTTGAAGATTCTGAGAGCATTAACACTCTAATTAGCGAAATAATGGACGATCCATTTCCCGTTATAGACGAAAATAATACACTTGACAGTGCGTCAAAAACTTTAAAAGACTCTCCCGCCGCGATTGTTCGGGACAGGGACACTTTAGTTAGTGTTATAACAAGATACGACATAATCGAGTTTACATCTCCCTTGGAATAGAATTATGAAGCCCACAGAAATACGTGTACTCTTAGATACTTATCGCAAGCTCCTCCGGCGGAACGCCAAAAGACATATTGAGAATATGTTTAATAAAACGCATACGGCTGATACGGCTCTCCTTTTCAGGGAATTCTCGCCCAAAGAAAGAATAGTTCTTTTCGCGCAAATGTCCCCTGAGTACTCTGCCGAGGTGATAAGAGAGCTTGATGAAACTCTGGTAGTGGAATTATTGACACAGAGGAACGCAAGAGAAATTCAGTTGATGCTGAAACACGTTCCATCCGATGATGAGGCAGATATTTTCGGCATCCTACCTGAAGGACTGTCAGAAGAAATTCTTAATCTTATGAAAGAAGAGGAGACCAGTGAAATTGAGGAGCTCCTCAAATACGATCCAACCTCAGCCGGTGGTTTAATGACTCCTCAATACTTTGCCCTGAATGAGGACACAACCATTCAAGAAGCTATAAATTCTCTTCAGGAATCTGAAGATGCGGAGATGACATTTTATATTTATGTAACTGATGATAGGAATCATTTGGTAGGGGTCGTTTCCTTAAGTCAGCTACTTATTAATTCTCCTTCAAAAAAGCTCTCCCAAATTATGAACGAAAAGCCAATTTCCGTGTTAACTGATGTGGAACAGGAGGAAGTTGCTAAACAGGTATCAAGATATAATATCATCGCTATTCCGGTAGTTGATGAAGAAAATAAGCTATTGGGAATTATTACTGTTGATGATGTCGTTGATGTTATCAGAGAAGAAGCGACAGAAGATTTCTTCCGAATGGCAGGTGCCGGAAAAGACAGGGAAATATTGCTAAAATCTACTTATGACGCAGCCAAGCTTCGTTTCCCATGGCTGTTAGCGACCTGGGCGGGAGGCATATTCGCTTCAGTGATAATCGGTAAATATCAGGTTCTCCTCACAAATTGGATAATTTTAGC
>CBDUTM010000432.1:0-2051 GCA_965369985.1 uncultured bacterium
CGAATGGATGACCATTTTCATCTTCTTGTTTACTCTGATATTATGGGTCAGCTCAAGCGACCGTCTCGGACTTGGGATACCGGCATTCATCGGAGTTTCATTATATCTGATCACAGGACTTGTAAACTGGGACAATATTAATTCAGGAGTGAACTGGGGTGTGGTTTTGCTTTACGGTTCAGCCATCTCTCTTGGAGTTGCGATGCAGGAAACGGGAGCGGCATCCTGGATGGCTACTGCACTCCTTGGAGGGCTGAAAGCAATGCACATTGGAGGGGGAATACCACTCATCATAGTAGTGGTTTTCATAACTATGATGGTCGCAAATATAATGAGCCATGGTCCTGCTGTTGCCGTTCTGGGTCCCATCTTTCTTGAATTGGCGGTAATAACAGACACCAACATTATCGCAGTCGGGTTTGTTGTAGCTATGGCATCGTCATTCACGTTTATGACCATTATCGGATCGCCGGCCAATACGATAGTTTTCAGCAGTAATTTTATAAGACCTCATGATTTCTTCCGGGCGGGATGGAAATTGAGCCTTTCATCAACAGTAATGTTAGTAATTATTTCGTCAACATATTGGAAATTATTTGAATGATAAATTTTTTACTGATTAGGAGAATAAAATGAAATTTTTACTCTGCATAGGCGGAGGAGAGATGTCCCATGACACGATCGTCACCGGAGGGAAAATAGCGGCAGCTTTTCAATCCGACTTGTCGGTTTTATATGTAGGGGCTAAAAAATCCGGTTCAATGACCGGATTCTTAGAGATGAGCAGGATGAAACTTTCTGAGTGGGAAATTGAGCTTCCGGGTGTTAAGGTTCTCCAATACGCCGGTCAGGTTCTTAAGGATATGAATCTTCTAAAGGTTGATGAATCAGGAGATATAGTAGAAAAACATTCGTTGAGACCGGACATAAACGGAGCATATGAGCTCCATGCGCTTGGTAAACAGGGAGAAAATATTAGACTTCGCCTGAGGGAAGGAGACATTATCGACGAAGTTATCAAGGAAGTAGAACTAGGAGGTTATAATCTGGTTTTTATGGGGGCGAGTAAAGAGAGGCGATTGATCCATCGGATGATTCAATTCATAGACTGTTCACTTTTCATCACTAAAAATTTGAGAGATATAGATTATCGATTTTTATTCGCGGTAGACGACACGGAAATGTCACGAAGAGCTCTTTTCTTAGGATCAAGAGCCGCGAAATCTCTAAATGCAGAAGCAACATTATTAAGTGTAGTAAACAAAAAAGAAAATATCGGAATGGGGGAGACATGCATAGCAAAGGGTGAAAAGATATTCAAAAGAATGAATATTCCCTATACGACGAAAATTGCTGTCGGTGACCCCACCGAAATAATCATTGGAGAAGCAGGTGATGATCACATAATTGCTATGGGTTCCAGTAAAAGTTCACAGCTTAGTAAATTCTTCAAGGCAACTAAGGCAGTCAAAGTGGTACAGGACTGCAACTGCCCTGTTTTAATCGTTAAATGATAACTGAATAAATTTTCTTCTAAGTTCTAAGATTTATGAGGGTGAATGGAGTACCTCATAATGTGTAACGTGCTTATCGAATTCCACCAAAAAATTATCGTCGTCAGGGTAGAAAACAGCTTTATCAAGAGCGGGTCCGGCGAACGCTTCAATAGCTTCCATTGATTCCCAATGAGAAAGAAGTAAAAACTCGGTTTTATCATCATAATCTCGCCGAAGAACATAGACACCAAGATTACCGGATGTTTCCTCGTATTCTTTAAGACCCGTTTCTTTTAAATAATCAAAATAAGCATCCGAATCGGTTTGTTTTGTACTTCCTTTCCACATTCTGATTATCATAATTAATTAACTTGTGAGTGAGTTTCATCTATTTTTTATAACACTCTGTTTTTAAAGAAAATATCATTTGTATTGGCAAAACTTTTTCGTCTAAACTCCAAAACAATTCATATTCAATCAGACATTGACCTTTAACGTTATTTCTGTCTTGTTCTTCAATATTTCTTTGGCGGATGGCTTCATTGATTTCTTCTT
>CBDUTM010000433.1:0-2051 GCA_965369985.1 uncultured bacterium
ACAGGAAAAAAAGCGCTGTATCATGCCGCATGTACAATTGCAAGTGGATATCTCAGCACACTTCTAACGGTTTCAGAAGAGCTAATGGAACAAGCCGGAGTGGAATCACCGAAAAGTATAGTCAGCGGTTTGGCTGGTTCAGCTTTGGAAGGTTGGGATGAAGCGGGTTTTTCTGCCATAACAGGTTCAATTGCCCGAGGTGATGTTGATTCTGTGCGTAAACATATGGATTCATTGGATAAAACCGATGAGAATTGGGCTGTTTACTCGGAGCTTGCGCTTAAAACAATCCAATTATGCCTGGATGCCTGGCTGATAGATGAAGAAACATCTCTTAAGATTAAAAGTATATTATCCCGGGACAAACCCTGATAGATACTAATTATCTTGAATTTTTACTCTGATTTTCCTACATTTCCTCGTCAATGACCGAACTTTTTTATAGCCGGAAGCGTAACAGAAATACGTATAAACAGTATATAAGGAAAATAAAGTGTATCCCATATTATTTAAATTAGGACCTCTTCAGGTTACAAGTTTCGGATTTATGATGGCGGTAGGGTTTCTTGTCAGTGCCTGGATCCTGCGGAAAGAACTTGCCCGAAACAAGTTAGATCCTGAATTATCTTATGAACTTATAATGGCGGCAGCTATCGGCGGAGTTTTAGGTTCAAAATTAAATTTTCTGCTCACTCACCTGGATGCGGTAAGGATTGATCCATTCGGGATGATATTTTCAGGAGCAGGTTTAGTTTGGTACGGTGGACTCATCGGTGGGACATTTGCCGTTATGTATTGGGCGAAAAAGCATAAACTTTCGGTTGGATTCACAGCGGGACTTATGGCTCCATTGCTGGCACTCGGACAGGGAATTGGAAGAATCGGCTGTTTCCTCGTGGGAGACGATTGGGGAAAGGCTTCCTCGGTTCCGTGGGCTATGTCATTTCCAAACGGAATCGATCCTGTGAGTTATCCTGTGCACCCGACCCAACTTTACGAGATGACAGCTTTATTTATTATTTTTGGTATAATGTGGGTGAACAGAAATAAAATACAGACTGTCTGGATGCCTTTTTGGATATATCTTGTATTATCCGGAATTCAGCGATTTATCATCGAATTTTACAGGAAAAACACTCCCGTGCTGGGAAGTTTGACACTCGCTCAGGTTACAAGTATTGTTCTTTTTCTGATTGGAAGTTATTCGATCTATAAAATATATGAGAATAAATCACCTAAAAGAGCAGCGGCAAAACAAAATTAGTGGACAAATATTTTCATATCTTTAATTATTTAGCATGGAGAACCGATACCGTCAACAGTTACAGGTAATGTAATACATTTATTAACCTGAAATAGTATAAACGGATGAAGTTCCGATTGTTATAATGCTCATAAAAACAATGTTCCTCCTGTTCGCTCTGTTTCTTACAGAATCGAACCTTTCCGCTCAATTGCATTGGCGAATGACCGGCGAACTGATAATCAAAGGACTTGAAACCGGAGCGAAGCTATCCCGGATCGCTCATTCAAATTCTGGCGTTGTTTACGCTCTCGACGGTGAAGGCAACAAACTCCTTAAAATTTCAAGCGATGGAGAGCTTCTGAACCGGATCGGCGGATTTGGATGGAGCGAAGAGCAATTCGACCTACCTGCCGATATTTGGGTTACCGGACTTGATATTTTTATAGCCGACCAGAATAATCACAGGATTCAGCGATACGATATCGAACTGAATTTTATCTCTACACTTGAAGGAGTATCAGAAGAGACGGGTAACATTGACTTCGAATATCCGAGCGCCGTAGCTCAATCGAACAGAGGCAATGTTTACATTGCTGACCCGGTGAACGGGCAGGTGCTGAAATATTCAAGCGAAGGGAATTTTCTACTTCAATTCGGAGGATTGGGATACAACGAAGGCAGGTTGATCGAGCCTGTGAGTATCGGTATAACCACCGATGAAACAGTTATAGTTGCTGACCGGGAGAGAAACCTGATCTTATTGTTCGATGAATTCGGTAATTACCTTAATTCAGCAGGAGAAGGA
>CBDUTM010000434.1:0-2041 GCA_965369985.1 uncultured bacterium
TATAGATCGGACGCTCTTTTCCTATATTTACGATCAGTTCTCCATTTTCAAAAGATCCCTGCATAGCCCATGTGCAGGTTATAAGATCGTACGAGTCATTGTACGCGCTTCCCAAAAGATAAACGCCATAATTGAATATTTTAAAAATTTCTTTAAAAGATATGTCTTTGTTTTCAGCTGTCAATTCAGATCCGTAAGAGTTTCAAAAATGTTGGTTGTCAGGAAAAATAAGGTAACGATCTAGTTAGAAATATTTATGCTTTCTCGAGAGTATGTTCTGCTAAATATTTTAGCATTCCTCTCACCGATATTATGCCTACAGGTATTTTTTTACGCATAATTGGAATGTGGCGGATACTATGTATTGACATTCTATTTAAGGCAAATGCGATTGAATCTGTTTCTTTCAGTGTTTGAACCTTCTTCGTCATAACTTTTGAAATATTTACAGAATCTGCTTCCAATCCTTTTGATACTACTCTTTTAAGCAAATCCCTTTCCGTGAATATTCCATTAAATTTCCCTTCATCTACAATAATTACGCTCCCATGCCCTCTCGTTTTCATCAGATCAACAGCATCCTTAACTGTGGCATCCGAACTGACAACCAACGGTTCAGGTGGATCGAGATTTGTAACCGTATCGCTCAAAACTTTTGCGCCCAATCCTTCAGGAGTAAATAAATTTTCCTCTCTGAGATCGGTCCCACAATTTTGGCAATAATCCTCCCCGGGGAAATTATCAGATTCGCACTGCGGACATCTCATATTATCTCAACCTCCCTCAGGAGTTAACATGTTTTGGTTCGGAGTGGGAGGAAGATTATAAACTTGATCGGGTAAGAAATCGACGACGAATTTAACGATGATTTTTGCCGCCACCATACCGACACACTTTTCACCGTTTTTATCCATCACGGGCAGGTGACGATAGCCGTTAGCGCTCATTTCGTAAACTGCCTTGGCGATAGTGCTATCGATCCCTATAGTTACGGGATCCTGAGTCATGAATTCGTCTACATTTTTACTATCGGTTTCGCTTATCGACGTCATCTTCATTAATATATCTCTTTCCGTAAAGATACCTACAAGATTTCCATCGTCCATAACAAGCACATAACCAAAATCTGTTTGATTCATCTTCTCTATAGCGGCAGATACTTTTGTTCCGGCTTCAACCATAACGGGCGAACGAAGATTTAATCTCGCAAGAGTTGAATCCTTTAGAGCGCTCGTAATTTTATCGTCAGTCGTCATCTGCAATGCTTCATCCTCGGAGGTGTTTTTCAGTTTCCAAATTGCGCGGTGCGAGTAATAAATTTAACATTTCTATCCCCAATTTCAAGAATAAAGTTCTAATTACATTGTGGGAACAATTATTTGAGTTATTACGACTTTAACTGTTGTTTTCCATGAACTGCAAGGTTTTGTCGAAAAGAGCGTCTCTATTGAAGTTATCCGATAAAGTAAGTCGGTGTCCGCCGTTATCCATCTTATACGATTCTTTTATTGACGAACCTGCTTCTTTATAAATCAAATCTATACTTTTAACATCCACCGTTTCATCGTCTTCCGCATGTGCTACAAAAAGCGGTGATTTCATTTTCGGCAATACAGAACGGATACTCTTACTCACTTTATTCAATTCTGACAAGGCAATTGTCGGTCTTTTAGTATAGACGAAATACTCGGTCTCAGACCTTGTGTCTACATAAGGGAAAAATAATCTTGCGATCTTAAATGATGTAAAAAATATTCGTTTATCTTTGATGAGTAAAGGTGCGGCATACGAGATAACACCTGCCGGTTCTAATTCAGGCGCTAAGATCAGAGCCAATCCAGCTCCAAGCGATTGACCTATAATAAAAATATTTTCGCAAACTTCACTTATAATTTTATATCCTTCTCTGACCGATGCCTTCCATGAATCCATTCCGGATTTGGAGAAATCTTCGATGGTGGTCGCATGCCCGTCCAATCGGATAGATAACACATTTATTCCTTTGTTAAACAAAAATTCACTCAGATCCTTCATCTCGGGC
>CBDUTM010000435.1:0-2039 GCA_965369985.1 uncultured bacterium
GTGTAAGACCTTTTTTAAATGAGATTAAATTAATATGATCCAAAGTTTTTAACCTTATTAGGATTATGAGATGTGGCAATATTTATAGTGCTATCTAAAGTCAAATTGCTTAACGTAGTCGTTAATCCAATTTATAGTCGATGAGCAATGCATTGATTTCCATATCAGAGGAGAGAAATAATGAATATAGACTTAGTAAAGTTACGAAGCACAAAACAGGATACGGTTCTGGGAGTAATTCGTATCTTTCTTGGAATGATGTTTTTTTCTACCGGTATAATGAAGTATACTTTCCCCATGCTTTGGGAAGCATGGTCAGGACAACTTACACACTCTAACCTTCCATTTTATACACTCACCCTGTATACGATTCCAACCATCGAAATGACAATTGGTATATTACTGCTTATAGGATTTTATTCAAGAGTTGCAGCATTGGTGGTCATCCCGTTAATGACTGTGGCTACATATGTACATCTTGTTGTAAATGATCCAAATTTGTTCCCGTTACAGCCGGATGAGCCGATCATTCCTATAGTGGCGATATTGATGGCCGGCCATGTTGCTTGGCATGGCGGAGGTTCCTGGAGTAAAGATTTAAAGTTTTCAATAGAATAAAACCATCCCTTGAGGAACAATAAATGATCTTAAAACAAATATTTGAACCAAAACTTGCTCAATATTCATATCTCGTGGGAAGCGAGCAGACGCGGGAAGCGATCTTAGTAGATCCGATGCGCGATGTTGACCGGTATCTTTCTATAGCTGAAGAAGAAAACCTGAAGATCATCGCTGCCGCTGAGACCCATATTCATGCGGATTATCTTTCCGGCGCTCGTGAGATGGCTGAAAGGTTTGGGTTTAAGATCTATGCCGGAAATTCGCCTGACGAGGAATGGAAATTTAAATGGTTGATTAACGGAGATTATGAGTATGCGCTTCTTGACAATGGCGACATCATTAATGTTGGGGAAGTGGAATTGGAAGCGCTCTACACACCGGGGCATACGCCGGAACATCTTTCATTTATCGTCAGAGATAAAAATGATGAGGGAGATGCTCACGAGATAATTCTTTCCGGAGATTTTGTATTCGTTGGCGATGTGGGCAGACCGGACCTGCTTGAAACTGCCGCAGGCGAGATCGGCTCAATGCTGCCTGCAGCAAAGACTCTTTATAAGTCATTAAACATTTTTAAAGAGCTCCCTCATTCTATGCAATTGTTTCCGGGGCATGGTGCGGGCTCGGCATGCGGCAAATCTTTGAGTACGATCCCGGTGTCGACCGTGGGCAAGGAACTCGCCTCCAATCCTTCGATCCTAGCCTCTACATCAGAAGCTGATTTTGTAAAATTCATACTCGACGGACAGCCTGAACCGCCTGTCTATTTCGCGAGAATGAAGCAGCTCAACAAGGACGGTCCGCCGTTAATTCCCCAGATGCCGAATCCCAGTCAGGTTTCATCGAATGAGATCGCAATGCTGTTGGATGATGAAGAGATAAATATACTTGACACTCGCAGCTGGGACGAATTCAAGAATGCTCATATAACCGGATCAATTTTTACTCCACTCAACAATAGTTTTAACACAATTGCGGGTTGTTACGTTCATCCTGACAGTCGGATTTACCTCGTGATTCAAGAACAGTTCCTTAAAGGGGCAATAGATGATCTTATCAGAATAGGTATTGATAAGATCGTAGGATATATAGTGCCCGATGATTTGGAGGAATACGCTGATTCGGGCGGCGCAATGTCTGAAGTAGAGGGCATCGACGTAAATGAGCTCACGAAACTGCTCAGCGAGGATAAAATTAGTTTACTTGACGTCAGACGCGCTTCCGAACTCGAAGAAATCGGATATATCGAAGGAACGGAAAACATAGCTCATACGGTTTTGATGAAGCGATTATCTGAAGTACCTAAAGACAAACCTGTTGCCGTTTATTGTATGACAGGCGCCCGCGCAAAGTACGCGTCAAGTTTTCTGAAGAAAAACGGTTACGAGCCACTCCATGTGCAAGGCGGAATAAAGGCG
>CBDUTM010000436.1:0-2009 GCA_965369985.1 uncultured bacterium
CATTAGAGTTATTGCTACGACTGACAGGGATATTAAGGACTTAACAGACGACGATATCGTAATTCCCAAATTATTAAAAGAGATCAGTGAATTTCAAATAAATCTTCCTCCCCTGCGCGATAGAAAAGAAGACATTCCGATGCTGGTAGAAAACTATATAAGTCGTATCAGCAATGAATTGGGGAAATCAGCTCCTGTAATTCCACCTGAATTAATCGAAAGTTATATATCTCAAGAATGGCATGGAAACATCTCACAACTTATTTCTTCAATCCGCACTCTTTTACTCTCAACATCCGCAGAAGAAATTGATACTAATCTAATACCTGCTGTCAATATGATTGAAACTCCTGATATTCTTTCCGGTCTCTATAGGCAGTTTAAAGAAAAATCACAAACATTAAAAGAATTTAGGAATAATGTAGAGTTTGTCGTAATCAAACTCGCTCTGGAAGAATCCAATTATAACGCAGCAAAAGTCGGAAGAAAAATTGGAATGAGCGAAGCAGGGATGAGAAGAGCAATGGAGAGACTAGGAATTCTTACGAAACGGCAAAAAAGCAAACTTACAGTATAATCCGGGAATCTTTCTAAGTAGTCCCTTCGGGAGAACCTCTAAATCTCCTAAACATATTAGTTATACTACATCGAAAAGGTGTCTCGTAAACGACAGCCATTAAGAATAGTGTCTTTCAGAAATCATTAATGATTGATCAGTTTATTACTTTATCCTCCTTAAACGCATAGTATTTTTCTACCTGTAACACCTTGCACTTGAGAAAATCAAATGATGTTACGGAACTACAATAGACCTTAATGATTCACCGTTTCTAAGTTCATCGAGTGCATCATTGATATTTTCGAGCAGATACTCGCCTGTTATCAGCGGGTCGAGTTTAATCTTTCCCTGTTCAACCATTTCTATCAGAGGAATATAATCTACAGAGCGGCAGCCAAGGGAACCGACCATTTCAAGCTCGTAATACATCAATCGGGCGGGAGAAAATGTCATCTGTTCAGCGGTGTAACCTATGACCACCAATCGTCCTCCTTTTTTCAGAAGTGAATAGCCTTGGGAAATTGTGAGTGGGTTTCCAATCGCCTCGAAGGCAATATCAATCCCTCCGCTCGTTTCTTTTTTAAGATTCTTTATATAATTTTCATCTTCCTTTGGATTTATGCCTTTATATGCTCCTAAAGAGATCGCCGTTTCAAGTTTGATGTTGCTGATATCCACGGCATATACGATGGCTCCCATCGCAGCGGCGATCTGCACAACATTGATGCCTACTCCCCCGCATCCGATAACGACAATTTTATCACCTTCTTTAACTTTTCCTCGATTTTTAACAGCGTGATACGGAGTTGAAACAGCATCAGCGATGATTGAAGATTTTTTCAGATCTAGTGACTCCGGCAAAGATATTAGATCTTTAGCTGGCACGACGACATACTCTGCGTAAGCCCCGTCAACATTGTTACCGAACATTATCAGGTTTTCACAGATATTTTCTCTGCCTGCCTGACAAAATTCGCATACACCACAGCTGATCACAGCAGGGATCAACACCCTGTCAGTTTGTTCCCATTCGGTAACCCCCCTCCCGACTTCAGCGACAACTCCTGATGCTTCGTGGCCGAGGATCAAAGGAGGTTTTTTAAATGTTGGAGTACCGTGATCTATATAATGAAGATCGGTGTGACAAACTCCGCAGGCAGCAACTTTAATAAGCGCCTCGCCCTCACCCGGTTCAGGAGTCGGTACTTCTTCTATAACGAGTTTTTGCCCTGCCTCATGAAAAACCGCCGCCTTCATATTATTTGTCCGCCGTCCACCTGAATAACCTGTCCTGTTATATGTCTCGAACCTTCACCAGCAAGAAATGCCGCCAAATCGGCTACATCTTCGGGTTTACCAGGGCGATTCAATGCGCTCTCTTCTATGGCTGTTTCTTTTATTTCAGCTGATAGTGACTCGGTCATTGAGGTCTCAATAAATCCGGGTTGTA
>CBDUTM010000437.1:0-1989 GCA_965369985.1 uncultured bacterium
TCATTTTGCGGGATTAGTTGCCACCGGAATTCATAATGACCCGATTCCCCACTGCCATATAGTAACGACTACCACTCATAAAACATTACGCGGACCTCGTGGCGGAATGATACTGGTTGGAAAGGATTTTAAAAACAGTTTCGGAGTAGTAGCCCCGAAATCCGGGAGAACAAAGATGATCTCCGAGCTGATAGACAGCAATATTATGCCCGGAATTCAAGGCGGACCATTGATGCACGTTATCGCCGCTAAAGCGGCAGCGTTCGGAGAAGCATTGCAACCTGACTACAAGGATTATATCGAGCAGGTCGTGGCGAACGCCAAAGCATTGTCCGACCGATTAATTGAGCACGACTTTAAGGTTGTTTCCGGCGGAACAGATGTTCACCTTATACTATTGAATCTCACGAATAAAAATATAACAGGAAAAGCGGCGGAAGAAGCACTTGAAGCCGCTGGAATTACTACAAACAAAAATATGGTGCCTTACGATGAGAGAAGCCCGTTCGTAACAAGCGGAATCAGAATCGGAACTCCCGCTCTAACGACACGCGGGATGATGGAAGATGAAATGAGAACCATCGCCGATTTTATCAATAAGGTAATTTCAGATCCTGATGATGAGAATATCCGAAAAGAAATAAAAATAGCGATAGGGGAAATGTGTGAGAAATTTCCCATTTATGATTACCTTATATGATTAGGGGAGAATAAAATTATGAAGTGTGTCTATTGTGATTCACCGAATACACGGGTTGTTGATTCACGAATGGTCGCTAGCGAAAATGCTATCCGCCGTAGACGGGAATGTGAATCTTGCGCAAAACGTTTTACTACGTATGAATATATCGAGAATACGCCTGTTATGGTGATCAAGAATGACGGCAGACGGGAATCGTATGTCCGTCAGAAAGTAGAAAAAGCGATTCAGATCGCATGTAATAAGCGTCCCGTTTCTCTCGAGCAGATTTCCGATATTGTAAACGACGTAGAATTAGAACTCAGCAGTCTCGGGAGGAGAGAAGTGCCTGTAAAGATAATAGGCGAAACGGTGATGAAGAAATTGAAATCGCTTGACGAGATAGCGTTTATCCGTTTTGCCAGTGTCTATCGGCAATATAAGGACACTCAGGAGTTTATACAGGAAATCCATCGGATGAACTAATAAACGCTTGACTTCTAAGCGTTAGTCAGATTATTATATTGTACCAGAAATATGGGGCCGTAGCTCAGCTGGGAGAGCGCCTGAATGGCATTCAGGAGGTCGTCGGTTCGACCCCGATCGGCTCCACAAATGATACCAACAGTTTCAGGAATTAGAACAAAAAAGTAAGAATAGCATGGTGTCGTTCTGGTGCCGTTTTGTTACTGAGTAATATATTATTATCGATTTATTTTCTGATTAATAGTTTTTGCAAGAATTTTGTTCTTAACTATAGTCGATATATAACCATTTAGAGAGGGTAATAGTGGAAATTAAAACTTTAATTTTTAATGCAGGGTCTAATTCTGAAAGTGATTCCCTTGAACATGAGGCTGGAAAAGTCACTGTTTTTATCGGACCAAACAACTCAGGAAAAAGTCAAGTACTGCGCGATATTAGTAGTATTTCAAGCGGTGCCATTCCTAACCATATAATTCTATCGGATATTAAATTTTCCTATTCCAAAAATTTAAAAGTTGAGCTCCGTAATATAAGTGGTATAGTTGAATCCATAGAAAAGAACGCTGAGGGTGACCAAGTTATTAATTTGAAGTTCAGAAAAATTAGTGGTGAAGAACAAAACACGTCGTTCAAACGGAACGATCTTGAAAAAATTCTTCAAGATGGAGCAACTACGGATATTGCAAGAACATTCCTGGATCCATTCGTGATTACATTGGATGGTAGATCCAGATTTCAATTAACTGAAGCTAAACCAATCGATGGTTATAAATCACGTCCTAAACATCACCTCAGGAGCATTTTTAAGGATTCAGCAGTTTGGG
>CBDUTM010000438.1:0-1989 GCA_965369985.1 uncultured bacterium
TTCCCAGCTCCCTTGATTGGGAAAGAGCTGATTCAGCTTATTCTTATTACGTTGATGGACAAAACGGATTTGGAACTTATCCAAAAAATGCACAAAAGCTTGTTGAAGAGATAGTTAACGCTGTTAATCCATTTGTGGATTTTTCTTTATATGATAATGATGGTGACCTAATTGTAGACGCTTTATTCATAATTCACGCAGGTCCCGGTGCGGAATTTACAGGGAGCATAAATGATATATGGTCCCACGCCTGGGTGACCAGCACACCTCAATCTGTTGATGGCGTGTCTGTATTGCAGTATTCTATGGAGCCAGAATACTGGGCAGCTCCAGGGGATATGACCATCGGTGTTTATGCGCACGAATTGGGGCATGCATTATTCGGATTGCCCGATCTTTATGACAGGGACGGCAGCTCAGCCGGACTGGGCAGTTGGAGCCTTATGGCAGGCGGTAGCTGGAACGGATTTCTGGGCGATACACCATCATTTCCTGATGCATGGAGTCACGTGGAAATGGGGTATGTTACAACAACAGATATTACGGTAAATAGTGCAAATGTTTCTATTGGTAATGTTGAAGACAATGCAGAAGTATATCGTCTTTGGACCGATGGAGCTGCAGGCACAGAATATTTTCTCGTGGAGAACAGGCAACCGGTAAGCTATGACGCAGCTCTTCCGGGCGATGGTTTACTTATATACCATATTGATGAAGTAGATCCGGACTTTTCACAAAATGATGATGAATGGTATCCCGGATTTACCGCTTCCGGGCATTATCTGGTGGCATTGGAGCAGGCGGACGGACTATGGGATTTAGAAAGTACATTCCTTAATTTTGGGGATGCCGGTGATCCATTCTCCGGGAGTAGCATCAGCACAATATTTGATGCGCTGAGCACTCCTGACAGTCGAGATTATAATTCAACCGACACATATGTGTCTGTAAGGAACGTATCCGCATCCGGAAATTTAATGACCGCGGATTTGTTTGTATCGTTAGAAGATCCACCAATTATTTCGGTGTTGCCGGATTCGATATATGAGAGTTTATTCACCGGGGAAACAGCTACTCAATCATTCACAATCACCAACGGTGCAGGCGGTGGGCATTTATTTTATGAAATTTTTACTGAATTTAACGCTGTAGTTGTTCCTATGGCACCTGCACTCAATTTGAGCATAAATGGGTCGTCAGCTAAATTGGATAAAACAGAGGCGCTCAAATCGGCTGTGTTAAGTCAAACTGAAAGTGTTTTCAATAGTATGCCTGATTTAACATCACTCCAATACGAAGATAAGGATAAAAGGAAATCCAAAGCTGTAGAAGATTCGCCCATTCAGATTGGCGCGGCAAATGGTATTCTTATTGCAATTTCTGTAAGTGCAAGTTCTGATGCGACCACAGGGGAAAATCCTGAGATTGAGGCAACACTAACAGCGCTCGGATTTGATTTTATATACGTTAGCACAGTTGCGGAAGCAGAAGCGGCAGGAGCGGAAGCGATATTCGGACGGTTCGGTGGTACAGCTTTAAATGTCATAGAACTGACAACTTGGATCGAATCCGGAAAGGGATACATTCAGAACGGTGATTGGATCAATTGGTTCCCTGATACATGGACAAGTATAGGAACTGCTGCTGTTACGGTACAGATTCTCGATCCTACTCATCCCATAAGTTTCGGTTTACCGTCGACCTGGACGGCTAACGGTTATTGGCATTACGGTCTTCCGGGATCGGGATATGTTGGTAGGGTGACTGATGTATCGTTCACCGAAATAGGAAACAGCATCGTAAACACAACTACTTACGCACGTACCATTACGGCAGATGAAGTAGGTAGTGGCAGGGCGGTATATTTAGGGTTTAACATATATGGCTCAGACGCCGTAGAAGAGTCAATAAAATTATTCGCAAATTCTCTATTTTGGGTTACGGGGTCATCGCAAATGGTAAGTGCTAATCCCAGTAGCGGTACAATAT
>CBDUTM010000439.1:0-1983 GCA_965369985.1 uncultured bacterium
CAATTTCAAATGCTGAAAGTCGAATGAGAAAGAGACTTGATGAGATGATGGGACGATTGGTGAAGGAGGGTGTTGCCCGGGAGGGGAACCCCACTATCCGAAACGGCAGGTTTGTCATTCCCGTTAAGGTAGGGTATAAGAGGCAGATTCATGGAATTATTCATGATAGTTCAGCAAGTGGGACTACGGTCTTCATTGAGCCCATGGAAGTTGTGGAGATAAGCAACGAAGTGCAGGAACTCCGAAACGAAGAATTGCGAGAAATTGAAAAGATATTGAAAGAGTTGACCGCGGATTTTGTTCCCCATGCGAACGATATTTCAAAATCATTTGATGCTTTGACAAAATTTGATCTGATATATGCGAAGGCGGTTTTGTCGAAGAAGCTCAACGCCTGCGCTCCCAAGATCTCAAAAGACGGTACAATCTCCATGAAAACCGCTCGTAATCCCGTGTTGGAACAGCATCGGAAAGTAGTTCCTCTCGATTTTACTCCCGGCGCCGATATAAAAACTGTAGTTATCACGGGTCCAAATGCAGGTGGTAAAACAGTGGCGTTGAAGACCGTGGGATTGCTCACTCTGATGGTACAGTCAGGGCTTCATATTCCCGTTGCGGAAGATTCGTCCGTGGCGCTGTTTGATTCGATCTTCGCTGATATAGGTGACAGACAGTCGATTTCTGAAGACCTTTCGACCTTCACGTCTCATATGACCAACCTCAAGGATGTATTTGACAATGCCGATAGCAAAAGTCTTGTGCTGATAGACGAAATTGGAACGGGAACAGACCCTGCCGAAGGAGCTGCGCTCTCTGCCGCATTTTTGCTGGATCTGAATAAACGTGGAGCCACGACACTTGTGACGACACATCACAGCAATCTGAAAGCGGTTGCTCAGGAGACACAAGGGTTTCTGAATTGTTCAATGGAGTTCGACGCAGCCAGTCTGTCGCCCAGCTATAAGTTTCTTAAAGGAACACCCGGTTCATCATATGCTTTTGAAATATCGAAAAAGATCGGCCTGGATAAGAAATTGATCCAAAATGCCGAATCCATTCTGGGGAGTGATGCTGTTAATGTGAATCAGCTAATTTCCGAATTGGAAAGGGAGCGGCAGAAACTCCAAAAGATGGAGGACGAAGCCGAACGCGTTCAGACGGAATTGGATAAAATGATATCCAAATATGAAGTCAGATTGAAAGAGTCGGAATCGCTGAAGAAAAAGTCCAAAGCGGACGCCGCCCGCGAAGCAAAGTCAATTCTCGCGGAAGCGAATTCAACTATTGAGAAAGCCATCAGGGAAATCCGGGAGAGCAGCGCCGATGCGGAAGTTGTAAAAGAAGTCAGAAAAAAGGTGCAGGGGCAGAAAAACCGAGTTGAAAGGATAACATCAGAAGAACCAATTGAGGAAAGCAGCGATAATGTCCCGTTGAACAGTGAAGATGCGCAGATCGACATGAATGTATCGATTCCTTCGCTGAATGTCACAGGAACCATCAGTGAATTGTTGAAAGATAAAAATGAAGCGGTAGTTGCCGTCGGCAGCACGAGTTTGCGGATAAATATAGGTAAGCTGGAAAAGCTGGCAGATAGTAAGATTCAGGCAGCGTCAATTCCCAATATAGGATACGGCGGACCTAAACCGCGGGATCTAAATTATGAAATCAGTCTCAGGGGAATGAGGGCGGAAGAAGCGCTCTCTGTCCTTGATAAATATCTTGATGACGCTGTATTGGCAGGCTTCTCAACGGTTGAAGTGGTGCATGGGCGAGGCGAAGGAATACTGAAGAAGATCGTAGCGGAGCAGCTGCAAGCACATCCAAACGTTAAAGGATTTCATACTCCGCCGCCGGAAAAGGGGGGCACGGGAGTAACGGTGGTTGAATTGAAATAAGATGAGAATTCCCGAACACATAATAGATCAGGTACGAGATTCAAATGAGATAGTGAATCTCGTGGGCAGCTATCTGAAGCTCAAGAGA
>CBDUTM010000440.1:0-1976 GCA_965369985.1 uncultured bacterium
TCTCATCGTTTGGTTCCATATAACCTATCTTCGCTCCAAGTTCCACAGCCATGTTCGGCAATACTATTCGGGAACTAACCGACATATTTTCAATGGTTGGCCCGGCAAATTCTATCGCCTTATATAAAGCGCCATCTGCTCTTATCTCACCTGCTATTTTCAGTATCAGATCTTTAGAACCCGTTCCTTCGGGGAATTCTCCGCTGATGATAATTTTTATGGTTTCAGGAACTCTAAACCAGATCTTGCCGGTTGCCATTATAACTGCCGTTTCTGACCGTCCGATACCGGTTCCGAACGCACCGAAAGCTCCGTAAGTGGTCGAATGCGAATCGGCACCTACCATAATTGTACCCGGTAGACAAAGCCCGTTTTCTATTATCACCTGATGACAAATACCGGCTTCCAGATCAAAAAAGTTTTTTATACCATGTTTCTTGACGAAGATACGCGTGATCTTATGATTGAGAGCGAACTTTTCGTTCGCAGGCGGAGAGCAATGATCAAGCACTACAACGTGCCTGTCCGGGTCATCCAGCTTATCCACCCCAAGCTGCTCGAAGGTTCCGCTTATTGCAGCTGTGTTGTCATGCGACATTGCTATATCAGGCTTGACCTCTACGATCTCTCCCGGTACTACACTCCTGCCTGAGTATTTTGAGAGTATTTTTTCTGCAAATGTTTGTCCCATTCTATTCTCTCTTTCTATCTATTTAGGTTTCATTTTTTGAAATGGACATCAGCCGCCTATGATCTCGAAATCAGTGAAATCCGCATGGTGAAAGATGATCGCCTCCGCCGTACGCTTGAATCCCTCGCCTTCCTTAGAATGCACTGCTATGATATGCATCACTTCATCAGGGAGTTCATGCCTGAACGATAACCCAACACCTGTGAACGGGTGGCGAAGATATTTTCCCTGTTCGCTTTTAACAAATTTATCGCCTTCTTCATCATATTCAAAAATCTTCCCGACATCCGCAAGCAACGCTCCGGCTACGAGGTGATCATGATTAATTTTCACTCTATCCGAATACATTTCAACAAGCTGCGCTTCCATAACAATGCACATTTTACATACCGTCCGAACATGTTCGACAAAACTTATTTTAACATCGTCCACAAGTAAAGTAAACGGCATTCGTTTCAGCGTGCTTATGTCCCAGTTTTTTTTCGTTAGTGCCTCTTCCCAGACGCCGATTACTTTATCTCGCAATTCTTCATCTGAAATTTCTTCTAATTCCGGTAAAGTGGCTATAATAGCATCTCTCATATTTTTATTTGCTCCTCTTAATCTTCTAAGTGTCGTTCGGTGGGACCATCATATTCATGGTTTGCCGGATCAATTTTTCGCATCGGGCGCTGGCGTTCCTGCTCCTCGGCGGCGTGTGCCACCAAGCCCGGTACACGAGCCATTATGAAAAAGGCGTTGGCGAGATTCGTCCAGAAATCGAGTTCACATAACACCGCCGCAATTGCGCCATCCACATTTATAGGCAGTTTTTTGCCTGCTGAAATCTCAAGTTCCGATTCGATAGACCGTATCAATCCGATAAAGACCGTTGACTGTCCCGCCTCTTCCGCGAGCTCGAATAATCGTTTGGTTCGGGGATCATCGTTGTGAACACGATGTCCGAAACCCGACATTCGTTTTTTTGAATTCCGATATTCTTCTACCAAACTTTTAGCCGCTTCCTGAACTGATTTCCCGCCATCAATTTGCGATTTCCCATCCAGAAGCATTTCCATACATGCCTCTATCGCTCCACCGTGGAATTTGTTGATGGCCAGAATCCCGGATGCCACAGCAGCATTCAAAGGCGCACCTGTGGATGCTGAGTTGATAGTTGCCAATGCTGAAGGGGGTGTGACACCATGGTCTATGGACGATACCAACAGAGCATCCATAAGTTTACCGACTTCAGGTGTGGGAAGTTCTCCTCTCAGGGCGAGATATACAGCTTCCGCAAAAGAAA
>CBDUTM010000441.1:0-1973 GCA_965369985.1 uncultured bacterium
TCCGTCTTTTATAGGAGGTCCTAAAGTTACTTTAGTGCCGGGGAACAGTTCTTGAACAGCCTGAGCCATAATATGGCTGGTGCTGTGCCAGATAATGGTTTTAGCCTCTTCGCTCTTATCGGTAAGGATCTCTATTTTTGTGCTGTCGAGTATCGGACGATCAAGGTCGTAAAAATCGCCATTTACCTTTATAGATAGAGCAGCTTTTGCCAATCCGCTACCAATAGATTTGGCAATTTCCGCACCCGTTACCCCTTTTGTGTGGGCATGAACTGAGCCGTCAGGCAATGTTATTTCGATTCCTTTACTCATAATAATCGTGGGCGATACTGGATTCGAACCAGCGACTTCTTGCGTGTCGAGCAAGCACTCTAACCAACTGAGCTAATCGCCCCATTTTTCGTATGCCTATATTCATTTTTTCTCGTGGAGTCAGGCAATTCTTAGCGTTAAAACCATTAAAGACGCTATCTCCATAGTTGGTCAAAGTAATTCATTATAACAATCTTGTCAAGAATAAAAGAAATGGTTTAAGCACCTAAACAGATAAAATTTATTGATATATGTTGAAATCGAAAAGGGGTCAATCAATTAGTCCTAAAGTCTGTTTATATAATAAAAAATCGTCAAGTAGTTCCATTGATTTTAGTATTGCCAGATCATTTTTGAATATCGATTCATAACGACCTTTCGTTTTACCCAGAATTTCAGATATTTCTCTGGAAAGAATTCTCTTAACCCGTTCATAATCATCGCCGTTGAAGTCATCCTTTAGTGATCTGAATTCCGATTTTAAGTTCTTAGCTTTATTTATTACCTCATCAGGGTAATTCGCTGACTCTAATGCGTTTATAAGATCTGTATGTGACGTAATAACATTATTTTTATATGAAAAATCTAAATTTTGCACATAAACAATAAAATCTTTTACATCGCCGTCAGTCATTGTAATTGGATAGGAAGCATCCTTGTGTTTGGATACCCAATTTAATGAATATCTGTAAAACATATTTTTACGCCAAAGATGTGGAATTAAGTTTGATGTTTTGGGGTATTTAATCAGAAAATCAGGTTTTATTCCTCCACCGCCGAAAACAGGTCGCCCATTTGATGTGACAAAAATAGAATCTGCAAATTCCCTTTTAACAACTTCATTATTTGAGAAATAATCTTCTTTCTGAATTAGTCGACCGCTGGGGATATAATATTTTCCTGTAGTTATTTTTAATTTTTTATCATTAGATATTGAAAGGACTGATTGCACCAAACCTTTTCCGAATGTCTTGGTACCGACGATTACTCCTCTGTCGAGGTCTTGCATAATCCCGGAAAATATTTCGCTGGCGCTTGCGGAGCCGCCGTTCACCAAAACTATTAATTGGACATCCATACTAATCAGCGGGTCTTTTTTGGAATAATGCTCATTGTTCATCTGACGAATTCTGCCTTTTGTAGAAACTAGCAGCTCACCCTTTTCAATGAACATATCACTTATTTTGAGCGCTGCATCTAATAATCCACCTGGATTATCCCGAAGATCCACTATCAAACCATCAAGTCCATCGGAATTTAATTCCAACAGAGCTTCTTTAAATTTATTAATAGAGCTTTTAGAAAATCCGGTCAGACGTATATATCCAATACCTTCGGTTATAAATCCGCTATACAACACCTCGTTCACGACTATTTTTTCACGCTTCAGCAAAAATTCTAATGGTTCTGATATGGACTGCCGATAGATAGTCAGGCGTATTTTTTCACCTTCAGGTCCCCGAATCAAATTGGCTGCTTCATCAAGCTTTAATCCGAAGGACATGACGCTGTCAATCTTGATAATTTTATCTCCTGCCAGTATACCGCTTCTTCCCGCAGGCGTGCCCTCCATCGGGGAAATAACGGTTAACGTATCTCCACGTATCCCGAGTTTAATACCGACGCCACCGTAGGTACCTGTGGTTAGAATATTTATATCA
>CBDUTM010000442.1:0-1964 GCA_965369985.1 uncultured bacterium
TATTACTCCGCACTGATTTAATCAATATTAAGTTTAGACGAGTACATTTTTTTTCTCCAGGTGGAAATGAACTTTATGATGCAATAAAATGGGGTGAAGATTATCGGAATGAAATATCTAAATTACGTGAAACTGAAAAAATAAAACCATTAGACATCAGTGCAAGGTATGCACAATTAAAGAAAATATTCGAATTACGTGAAACTAAGAAAAAGGTACTCGATCATATAAGAGTATTGTATACACAATTAAAGCAAAATTACGAATCCGTCAGAGATTTTACGCATGCTGGCGAATTTCATGTTGGTGAAATGGAGATGCGTAGGAAACAATATAAGTTTATTAATCAGTATATTTCTATTCTCAATTTTTACAGGATTCTTTCTAACTATGGCCAAAGCTGGAAGCGAGCTGTTATGGTATTTCTGGTAGGCACTTTCCTATTCACAATACTAAATCTATTATATTTGGAGTGGCCACATTCAGATGTTTGGCTGGGTAATAATTTTGTTCAAATATTTTACGGATTTGCTGATTCATGGATCTCTACTCTTGATATCATTTTCCCTGGCAGAATAATCGGTACAGGTTATTTAACAATGGAAAATCTGAAAGTATTCAGTAAATTTTTATTACTTATTGAATCAATCTTTGGGCCTCTGATGCTTGCAATGATAATTCTTGCTGTTAGACGTCATACAAAACGATAAATGGATATTCTTAGTGGGTGATAATGAAAGGGAGAAATTGAGAAATAAGTCTTTAGGAGGATAATATGGCATCAATATTTAAACGTAAAGATACAGGCAAATGGTATGTCCAATTTTATCTCGATGGAAAGTTACACCGGGAAAAAGTGGGTAAGTCAAAAGAATCTGCCCAAATGCGATTATCGGAAATAGTGAGGAAGATAGAAACTGGTCAGTTTTCTCTCAATTCAAATTCCTCTATAGATACATTGATTAAATCATTTAAGGAATCATTAGATACTGAGCCGCATAGCAATAGTTATAAGCGCAGACTTGGAAATATATTTAATAACTTCGAAAAGTATTTCAATGAAGAAAATATTGAAAGGTTGAATCAAATTGATTTTCCTGTCCTTGACAAATATGTCACCAAACGAATTAATAAAGATGGGATAGCGCATAAAACCGCAAATATGGAAATCGATTTACTGAGAAGGATGTTCGATCATGCGGTTAAGTACAAATTTATTCTGGAGAGTCCTGCGAGAGAATTAAAGCGCAAAAACGTTACTCGAAAGGAACCGCGATATTTTACAAATGAAGAAATCGAAGTACTCTTAGAGAATGCCGGTAAATATGAACCGTTTTTTATGGTTCTACTACATACAGGGCTCCGGGCTTCAGACGCCGGAAATCTGTCTTGGACGGATATTGATCTTGAGAAGAATTTTATAAGGGTTATACAAGAGAAAACCGATAGGAGGTTAACCATCCCTATTAATGATTCTCTGCGGAATTATCTGTTGGATTATGCTACTGAAACTCCTAAATTATTCCCCTCATTAGATACTGATAAGAAGAGAGAGAAAGTGAGGCGTTTCATTCAGAAGATTTTAAGAGACGCTGAATGCGATTGGAAGGGAGTCGGGTGTCACACCTTCAGACATACATTTGCTTCGCATCTGGTGATAAATGGAGCCAGTATATATGACGTTCAAAAATTGCTTGGTCACAGGTCGATAAATATGACTCAGGTTTATGCTCATTTAAGTGAAGATGCCACAAGAAGAGCTGTGGACTTATTAGAATTCAATGTCAAAAGCGGTATTAATCCGGTATTAATTGCCAGCGGTCATCAGCGGAAACGGGCATAAACAGTATGTTATTGAAAAACGCCATAATTGTTGATATCACATGCGTAAAGCTTAATAATATTAGTCTTTTAGCGGGTAGAAAATGAGTGCCGAGGGCGGGAATCGAACCCGCACGCTCTTG
>CBDUTM010000443.1:0-1926 GCA_965369985.1 uncultured bacterium
CCTTTCTTTCAATGCCGCTATAAGACTTTTAATTGATTTATATTGAATTCCGTCCATACCGATCTGTTTAGCAGCATTTATATTATCAATCCTGTCGTCAATGAGCAGGTGTTGCGAAGGCAACATTGACGTTGCATTCATTAACTTTTCATATGCTCTAATATTGGGTTTTACCTCCCCTGTTTCATAAGATAGCAATATGTGATCAAACAATCCGATTATCGAATAATTGTCTTTTATGTATTCAAAATGGACAGGATTCGTATTTGAAAGAATAGCTAATTTAAATTTCCTTGAAAGAGATTGGATGATTTTATTTATTCCAATGTCGCCTGCCTCAATCGATTCGTTAGATACTTTTTTGAATTCATCGAAAGATAGTTCAAGTCCAAGATGACCAGTAATTCTTTCATGAAATTTTATTGTACTTATATTGCCTGTTTCAAATTTTCGCATTAACCTTGATAAGGCTGACTTATCTTTAGTATTGTCATTAAACATTCTCGAATTGTCGAATAGCATACCTAATGGTGTGTCCAAATTCACGTTCACTACAACACCGCCAAGATCAAACACAATTACTTCAATCATTATTCATTATCAATTTATTCTTAACCGGAAGTTGAGCGATTTTCTATCTTTCGCAATCGAATTTTTATGCCCGATAAATGTCATTTTTTAAAGATTACAAGTTCATTTCAAATATATACTCATGGTCTTCCCGATTTACAAGGAACATCCACTACGTTACAAATCCATAACATATCCTATTCAATTACCCTTTCACCCTAAGCGTATTTTTCTTTGAGACTCTCCCACAAATCAAACTAATCGTAAATAATATGTCCATTCTCAGAGTCTAATTCAGATTGCGATTTCTACCAATCATCACCAATTTTATCACGAAGACAATGTAAGTAAAATTCGTGATCTGTCTTACCTTCTTTTGTCAAATAGGGTTGCCGCACCGATGATAGCATTTATCTCACCGTCTTCTGCCTGCTTGACCAGCAGATTTTCAGCAGGTTTATTGTATATCTTTGAAAGTAATGATTCCTTTAGATTATCTATGAAAAGATCATAAGCGTTGGCAATTGAGCCACCGACAACGATCATTTCCGGGTCTACCAAATTAACAACATAGGATAGAGCGCTTCCAATATGCTTCCCAAATTCATTGAATGCTTCAAGCGCACCATCGAAACCTTCTCTTGCTTTATTCTCAATTTGGAGCGGACGCAAACCTTCACCGGAAAATTCTTCATAGATTTTTCGCAATCCTCTGCCACTGATATAATCTTCGAATACTCCGTCAAGATACATTGAATTGGCAAATTCACCGGCTGTTCCGTTAGCCCCTTCATATAGCTTTCCATCCAAAACCAATCCACAACCAAACCCCGTGCCCAATGTAATACCGAATACCGTCTGAAATCCCTTAGCAGCACCTGCAACTTGCTGACCTAATACAAAACAGTTTGCGTCGTTACCGATCACCACATTCATTGAAACGCATTCACTTATGCGATCTACGATCGGATAATCTCTTAAGTATGTTAAATTCGGAGTTTCAAGAATAACGCCCGTCTGAATATCAAGTGGACCCGGCGAACCTATACCAATACCCTCAATCTCTTCCTGATCAATATCATTGGATGAAATCAGGTCGTTGATAGAATTTTGTATAGAATATACAAGATCATCAGCTTTATTTATATCTTTGATAGCAACTCTGATAGAATTTCCTACTAATTTGGCCTCTGAATTGACCAAACCAATCCTATATTTAGAGCCGCCTAAATCTATCCCGATCTTCATCGATTTTCAAATGTCCCCTTCATGTATGAGCCAACATCCAAGTCCGATTTCCCTCAATAATGTTCATTCGCCATCATTCCCAACAAGATACTTACAATCTCGCTTCAA
>CBDUTM010000444.1:0-1920 GCA_965369985.1 uncultured bacterium
TTCTGGGAGTGATTATGATCTGGTTGCTGATTCTTTCGAAGTTGCTGCAGCTTCTTCGGGCACCTCTCTTTTAGAACATCCAATATATGGAAATAGAAATGTAGTTCTTGAATCCTATATTCGGACCGACAGATTAAAAACGGCAGGTAATCAGGCTCAATTCGATCTTATCATGACCGAGACTATTATTCCTTCAACTCCGATATCAGCAACGGAAGGAAAATCGAATATCGTTTCAGGATTAAATGATTTATCTGAAATACAGCAAGATGCTTTCGATGTTCAATATGATGCGGTTGCAGATATAGCAAATGCAAAAAACAGAATAACACAATTTGTCAAAGATTTTTCTTCAGCATTCGAAGGACTCACAAGTTTCAATCAACAGATTTCAGATGCTTTCGATAATAATGTGAATTTCATCAATGATAATATCGACGAATTATTAGAGGATCCTCCGGCACTTGCAGCATCGATGTACAGCATGGTAAGAATACCAGCCAGATCCACAGCAAGCGTACAATCCCGAGTAAGGGGATATATTGAAACTTTAGGACTTCAGGTCATAGCAATTGAAGGCGCGGGCATAGATTTATTTAATAAGAGAACAGAACGACAATTGACTTCGACATCTAATCTTATGGCGCTTGCTGAATCAATGATCTTTGCAGAAGATGATTTAATTACCAAGGCAGATGCGACTGGTCTGGCCGATGATTTACTTGAACAATATAGATTACTTCAGGAATATCTTGATCAATTAGAACGGGATTCATTAACCGATGATCTTGAAAATAGGTATGCAGTAAACGATACATTGACTCAGGGAATAAAATCTATTGTTTCTGCTACTGCCGGAAATCTTATACAGCTTTCTTTTTCTCTTAAGCAGGAAAGGATTATCAGGACTCAATCAAAGGAAACCATTGTTACATTATGTCAGGAACTTTACGGCGGACGCGTAGAAGATCCGATTGTGGAAGGAATAGATAAAACAAGGCTGGATTTCTTTATTGAAACAAATGAACTTACCGGAGAAGAATTGATATTGATTCCCAAAGATAGGGAGATAAAATATTATGTCTGATCGTTGTAATTGTGAATCATGGAAAAAGAGCATGGATCAAATAGATGGATTTATTATATTTTGCCATAATCGAAGAATGGAATATACGGGAGATATATTCAAATACTGTCCATGGTGCGGGAAAGAATTACCACCCGTGGAGAAATAATGTCACAACCTTATATTGTAAAAACAAATGATCGTCTCACTTTCATTGCTCCACGATTTAACATTACAGCTGCAGTAATTGTCCAGGCAAATCCACAATTACAAGGCCGTCCAGTTTCAGCAGAAGGTTTCCCCACTATTTACGCAAATGAAACACTTACAATTCCAAATCCGCAGGAAGCTGAATTACTTATTCAATCAGATCCGAATAGTGTTGATAGTGCAAACAATACGGAAATAACAGTTTTGATCGATGGAAAAACATATCGAGTTTGGGAGACTGCAGAAATTACTCGATCATTCGATGTGATAGCAGATACCTTTGCCTTGACCGGTCCCTGGGACCCAACGAATCCAGATGATCGTGAAACATTTAAGCCCTTTTCTTATAAACCATTTTCTCTTTATATCGGTGGGGAAAGGGTCATGCAGGGAACGGTATTAAATAATAATCCGGAAAGCGCGGCGAATCAAAATAGTATAGCAATTTCCGGATATACAACTGCCGGCATTCTTGCTGATGTTATGCTCCCGCCTACGCTTTATCCATTTGAAACCGATGGACTCAATCTATTACAGATTGCACAGAAAATGAGTTCACCCTATGGCGTGACTGTTATTTCCCAGGATGATACCGGGGAACGATTCGGAAGTTTCACTATCAATAGAGTAATCGAAGTAATCCC
>CBDUTM010000445.1:0-1920 GCA_965369985.1 uncultured bacterium
GGTCTGGTCAATGCTATAACTGCCACGCCAAGATAAATTAGTATTATGATATAGAGTAACATCTAGTTAGCTCAATATAATTATTAGATTACACAGACAGTCTTTTATTCAAACGAGCTGCTAATCGTTTTGCCGCCTCTCGATAATTATATTTCAGAATTTCTTCTTTGATACCCAAATAATCCGCACTTCAATTCTCCATAAAATTATCATATACGCTCAATATCGCTTTTTTATCTTAAACATTTCGGAAGCGTGTATTCTCACATTCGTTTCTTCTACTAAATTTTTAATCACTCCACCATATTTCAACGAGAAATTTGGAAATGCGCTTCCAATTTTTATTGAGACAATACTTTTTTTTTATTTTCAATCAGCTCGACATATTTTCTTGTTACTTCAATATCGCTGTATTTTAAGATCTCCGACTCAACTCCATTAAATCTAACTGAACCGTTTAATATGAACTCTTCATAATATTTCAGTATAGCAAGTTTGACGTCATCTACCTTCATACAATAAGTGCCGACTTTTGTCTGCTTCGCAAAATTAAATGCAGTATCGTCGCCTGCTCCCCCTATTAACAGGATAGGTCTTCGCGCAGCCAAGTAATCAAATAGTTTCCTCGCAAACCATCCCCTTCTCACGCCTGGCTCGGAAGTACCTTCCCAATTAAACATAAGTAGAACGTGTGAATTACGCTGAGCTTCGTATGCCCTATCCCGTGGAATTATTCCGTATTGCGAAGTGGTCGAACTTAGTTTAAACCCGTTTATCTCTTCTTCCAACCAATCTAATTTAGTCCCATAAAACTTTACGTCTATCTTCGAAGAGACTAATTTCTTCTCTTCGAACAACTCAGACAACGCACGAAAAAGTTTGGAGGTATTCTGTTTTCCGCGGTAGATCGTTCCAGTATATACCAAGGTAAGCTTATCCGAATTAAAAATATTATTTATCTTCCACTGGTCTAAATCGAATCCGTGTGGTATGTCCACGACCTCTTTACCGTCATGAATCTTCCGCAACTCATTCGCCCACAAATTAGAAGTGCAAGTTATGACATCCGCATTTCTCAGAGTTTTAACCTCTAATCTCCGGTCGAAATACCTGCGCATACCGCCGTAACTGTAGTTATGATTTTGCGACCATAGGTCCGGATAGTCTGCAATCCACTGGAGGTCATAAGAATCTTTTAAATTTTTTGCAATTAGATGGCTTGTAACAGGCGATACGCTTATTATGGCGCTCACTTGCTCTTCTGCCAGGATCTTTCCACCCGCCAGAGTTGCATTCCTAACCCAATGTTTGCTTCCGTGCGGATAATGGAAAATTTGTGCGGCTATATTGAATAACTTCTTGATTAGCGCCTTTTTACTACTGCTTATCCTCCGATTATTCACTTGATGTCTTATATCAAAACCTGGATTAAAACCGAATAATTTTTTCCAGAATTCTAATACCTCTTTGAAATCAACTTCGAGAACTCTAACATCCATATCCAGATTATGATGCAGGGGCGCAGTCAATACTATCGGTTCCCATCCAATCGTACTAAGCCCCTTGACAAGGTTTATCATCCTGAGGCTTCCTTCGCGATAGGGAAAGAAAAAACCGATTATCAGTACCTTCCTTTTCTCGCTCATTTTCCTTCCGTATTTTTTTACCCGAAAACAACGATGACTTTCACCGCTATCTTGAGAGGAATAGGTTCACAGATAATTTCCCTTCGACATATTTTGTTATCTGCTCATAATTGTCAATCTTCATGTAAGGGGTATCCCTTGTATAATCATCAACCGCGAGTAAGTTGAATTTATAATCATTTAAGAGCGTCTCTATGAACTCCCGAGAAGAATCACCCATCTCTTCTATAGCTCCCGGTAAATATTCAACAAGGATCTTCAAATCCGAATTACC
>CBDUTM010000446.1:0-1919 GCA_965369985.1 uncultured bacterium
AGTAAATAAAAAACATATCTAATGATTTTGATATAATTGACGAAGTATTTCTCAGCATAATAAAAATTATTAAGCCCGGTATTACAGAAATAGAAATATCCGCGGAAATATCTTACCAGACTAAAATGAAAGGTTCTGTAGCAGACCCTTTCGAACCTATAATTGCCAGTGGAAAACGTTCTGCCTTACCTCACGGTATCTCTTCGGATAAAAAGATTGAGGAAGGTGATCTGATAGTACTTGATTTCGGGGCTTCAACTGCCGGTTATGCGGGTGATATGACTCGAACAGTGGTGGTAGGTGAGCCGACAGAAAAACAACGCCAGGTTTATGATGTTGTTCTTGGTGCTCAAGAAGCTGCTATAGCTGCTGCGAAAGACGGGATCACCGGTTTGGAGCTTGATCTGGTTGCACGGAATTATATTACTAATCGGAAATATGGTGATTATTTCGGTCACGCACTTGGACATGGATTAGGGTTGAATGTTCACACGTGGCCGAGAGTATCTGAGGCGAACAGGGAACAATTACTGACCAATATGGTGGTGACGATTGAGCCCGGTATCTATATACCCGACTTCGGGGGGGTGAGGATCGAAGACGATATCGTTCTCAGCAACGGCGGCTGCATCAACCTTACCAATTCCACGAAGGAGTTCATCTCCGTAGGATGAATGATCTTTCAGTTCTGATTCTTACATACAATTCTTCCTTATATATCGAAGAATGCTTCAAATCACTTCTTCAGGAATTAGCCGGACTGAAAACAGAAATAATATTCATTGAAAATAATTCATCTGATAATACTCTTTCTTTAATAGAAACTATTGCCAATTCTCCTGTACCGGAGAATATTGAAATAAAACTCATCAAAAATGAACAGAATAACGGGTATGCAAAGGGTAATAATCAAGGGCTTGAAATTGCGTCAGGAAAGCAAGTTCTTCTTCTGCATCCGGATGTGGTAATGCAGCCGAACAGTCTGAAAAGTTTAATGAAAGTTTTGGAGGAAGATCCTAGAATTGGAATGGCGGCTCCTCAATTTCTCTATCCTAATGGTCAGATCCAGCCTTCTTGCAGAAGGTTTCCGAACTATTGGAGTGTTATATATGAAGCTCTTGGTCTCACAACGCTATTCCCAAAAAACAGATCTATAAACGGCTGGAAGATGGGGGATTTTAACCATACCTATCGTAAAAATGTCGACCAACCTATGACGGCTTGCGTTTTGGTAAAACGGAAAGTGATAGATGAAGTAGGAGTGATGGACGAGCAATTCGTAATGTTTTTTAACGATGTGGATTGGTGTAAACGTATAGTTCAAAAAGGCTGGAAAATTGAATTTACTCCCGAAGCAAAAGTGATTCACATTCTTGGAGGCAGTGTAAAACAGATGCGCTCAAGAATGATCTTGCAATCACACATAGGATTTTACCTTTATTTTGAAAAGCATTTCAGAAAACCTATTCATAGACCGATGAATCAACTAATGGGTCTTATACTGTTTTTATCCGCATTGCCAAGGATATTGCTTCAAAATATTTTGTCTGTTTTAAGGTTCAGGTAAAATGGATTCCACTATGTCGGATTCGGCGCAAATAAGAAAAGTTATTGACCGATGGACTGAATCGCCCGAAAACCTTACTCAAATGACAACGCGAAAGAAGATAGATGCTGTTGAAGCACAATATTCTGATACTCCGCAAGGTCTCGATCAATTATTACTGGATACTCTCTCTGATAGAGGGATCGAGCGACTTTATTCTCATCAATCCGAATCTATAACTCATACATTGTCGGGCAAAAATGTGGTTGTGGTAACCCCGACGGCATCAGGCAAAACATTGTGCTATAATTTACCTGTCCTAAGCGAAATATTGTCAAGTAGAGGAAGGGCGCTTTATCTTTTTCCTACAAAG
>CBDUTM010000447.1:0-1912 GCA_965369985.1 uncultured bacterium
AGCCTTCTAACGTCAGAGGCTCTACTATAAGTATAGTCGCCATCTCTCGGAAATCTACAGATGGTCTGTCTGTGCCTGTAGAGCCTACTATATCTGTTCAAGAAAGATATATCTTCCTCCCTCAGCGGATTTTCGATGTAAAATATCGGCTTATTATGGCCGCCTTCCATGTGCGCATAAAAGAGTTTTTCTTTCCTGTTTGTGATAATACTCTCGAGAATCGGATGTATCATGTCGATATTATTATCTTCATACAAATATTTATCGCCATTGTTTTTCACTTTCTTTGTCCCTCTTCTGATCTTTACGGGCTGAAAATCCAAACCTGCTGCTAATTCTGTGTCCGTGCTATCAGAAAACCGAAGTACGAGAGTTTTAAAGTTATCAACGTAAGTCTGCTTCTCGAATACCCGTTCCAAATGTTTCTTCTCCATCTCCGTGCCGGGAAAGAACTTGAATAAACCCTTGCCTATGAAGATTATTCCAGTAGTGTGTTCCTTCCCATTGATAGTAACCGGCTCCAAAAAGAAGAGCTCGCCTTTTATGAGGTGGAAAGTGGCTGAATGTCTCTTCAAGACAATGTTTTCCACGACCGCATGGCGATTTAGGTCAAATCCTATACCACGTAGATATTCATAGTCTGATTTTAATTGTTCGGCGATATCTCCGGTTTTGACAATTGCTGAAGGAAGAGGCAGGAATAAAAACGCTGACAATAAAAATTTTATCAATCCAGTATCTCCTAATTAGATGATTTCGAATCGCAGGAGAGACTTTAACTCTCCACTTTGTTGATATATTTAATATATAGACTAATATTTAATAATCTACATAATTCGTAAGTGCATTCAGAATTCCGAATTTCGGAATATAATAGTCACATTTCGACACGTTAATCAAGACTTTCGTAGGAGGATTAAATCATCAATTCATTCGGAACACCTCAAACTACTCCTCAGCATCTACTTCTACAGACTCCAAGCAGGCGATTTCGTCCAGACGAGGAAGATGGTGCTATTGAAATAGAAGAAGAGTTATTAAGGGGTTTAAGGTCGGAAAGCGAAAAAGCTAACAGAGGGGTTAGAAGTAACGACTGAACAACCTTGAGAAGTGGATAAGAGACTGAATTAGATGGGAGAGGATGAACTGAAAGGAGTATTTGTCATAATCCCACGAAACTCACTATTCCCAACACTTTCAACTACCCACCTATTACTCAGCTCCGGTGAAGTGAATGAATTAAGAAGGGTCTTCGTTCTTTAAAAAATCTTGTACTTCCCAATCTCCAAATCGATCTGTACGGTCAAGTTCACTAATAACAATTAAATGATTATTATCCGCCGAATATGTATAAATTGTCAAACGTTCAACATTATCAAATTTATGAAATATGATCAGCTGGTCGCCATCTGTGGACCAAGTCCTATTATTAAAAGGAGGTAAACTAAAACCCTCCATGAGAGTATCAGTTGTAGCCTCAACTGTCCATCTCCTAGTAAATCTGCCAGCCCCAATACTATATATTGAATCAGAAATTGAATCCGGATTTGATATTGAGCCCCAAAAGTTGGTAATAGCTGTGAGATCCCAAGTACCAATTAGTCTGGAGTCATTAGGTGAGAGAATATTATCACCACATCCAACGAAAAAAACAATAATGACGAGAAATAATTTTATCAATTTATTATAAAATCATTCTTTAAAAATTCTGTTACTTGCAAATCTCCCCAACGATCTGTATAGTCAAGAAATCTGATTATTAATAGTCGGTCGCCATCCACTTTATAAGTATAAATTGCCCTAGTTTCGATATTCTGACTTTTACTAAGCAGTATGAGCTGATCGTTGTTTGTAGTCCAGGTCTGATTACCAAAAGGACGTCCGCGACTTGTTTTAATGAGCGTATCAGAAG
>CBDUTM010000448.1:0-1909 GCA_965369985.1 uncultured bacterium
AATTTAGAAATCTCACTTAACGATCTATTAGGTGTGTTTTACAATCAGTCTTTTGATTCTTTGTCAATTGATTCGGTTCGACATGGAAGGTTAAATTCACTTGTAGCATCCGATGAGGACCTACAAAGGTATCATGCGGATAAATTTGTCACATCGCGATTATTATTAGTCCTTGATGGTAATTTTTCGTTCGATACCGTTCAAAGCGTACTTGAAAAATCGTTTTATGGTAAAACGATTGGAGAATACAGAAGAAAAGGGCTTACTTTTCCGGAAAATCCATTTATCTCTTAAATCAGATTAAAAAGCACCGCAGAGTTATTTCAAAGATATTTTAGACCGAAATCACTAAAAAGTAATTATCCGTAAGAAATCGGAAGATATTGCTAATTAGATCCTTAAGCAGTAAAGTTGTTAAAGAATTCTGAAAACATTTCATTTGAACTTCTTAATCTGACGCTAAGAGCTCTCGCTATATTTAATGAGATCGTAGCAAGTATTTTGGGGTCTTTGTCGAAAAGATCGGCAAGAGCTCCTCGTTCCAACATTATCATCGTCACTTCAGAAATTGCCCGGACCGTAGCTGAGCGCGGCTTCATGTCGATCAGAGACATTTCTCCGATCATCATTCCCTTCTTCTCGGCGTGAGCAATTTTAATAGTAAGATCGTTTCCGGCTTTCTTTTCAATTTGCACACTTCCCTCGACGATCACGTAAAGCTCTCCTCCTTCTTCGCCTTCGGTCATGATCGTATCACCAGCCTGAAATACAGCCTCTTTCGCAGTATCCAGAACGCTTGATATCTGATCGTTCGACAGTCCCGAGAAAACGGATGCTTGGAACAATAAGCTTTTTTGATCGTCGGAAATCATTATAATACTCCTTTTCGTCCATTTATCAGGAAGAATTGACTAAATATCAGTCGTAATAAGATTATTTTCAAGAAGTTAATCAGATTTTGTCGGGTTAATCTCGGCAAGAAGTCCTTCGATATCCAGGGAGAGTGTAACCATTTCGAGATCACCCTCGGCGTTTCTGGGCCATTCTTCTTCGGGTTTATCCGCATAAATTTCAACGCCGTTTCCGTCAGGGTCGGTAAGATAAATAGCTTCAGAGACTCCGTGATTCGCGGCGCCTTGCAAAGGATATTCCGCATCTATCAATTTCTTCAGGGTCCTGGCTAGCTCAACCCGGCTGGGAAATAGTATCGCGGTATGGTAAAGTCCTGTGTGGCCTACCGGTGGAGGCGTACCTCCTTTGCTTTCCCATGTATTTAAACCGATATGGTGGTGATATCCACCCAGCGAAAGAAACGCAGCCTGATCACCTATCTGTTGGGTAACTTCGAATCCCAGCAGATCCCGGTAAAATTCAAGAGATCTTTCGATATCCGCAACTTTCAAATGGACATGTCCTATTCGGGTTTCAGGATGTGCCGGCATTGCTGAGCTCGGAAAATATTTTATCTGTTTTGGCGGCCATAATGAAATCGTTTTTATGAAGACCTTTGATTTTGTGGGTCCACCATGAAACCATAACGCTGCCCCACTCCGTCAACAAAGCAGGATGATGACCTTCTTCTTCGGCGGCATTCCCGACAAGATTCGTAAAGGTGAGTGACTCAAGAAAATCGTTGAATCTGAAAGCGCATTCAAGTCGGTCAATCCCTCCAATTTGAATCAATGACCAATTAGGGATTGTTGGTGAATACTCGATAATTTCATCTTCCGTAACGGTTGGTTCTCCTCTTCGGCACGCCACACATTTCATCTTTGAAAGCTCGCTCATAATTAATATCCTTCCCTGAAATAAATTATCTTAAATGTAATATCTGAATCTGTAATATAAGATGAAATTAATTGATTTTCGGTTTTAATCTATATCAGATCTCATTACATCGAGTGCGATC
>CBDUTM010000449.1:0-1906 GCA_965369985.1 uncultured bacterium
CCTGAATTAATATTGTCCCAGTTTACAAGTCCAGTGATCAGATATAATGAAACTCCGATGAATGCCGGTATTCCAAGTCCGAGACGGTCGCTTGAACTGACCCATAATATCAGAGTAAACAAGAAGATGAAAATGGTCATCCATTCGGCTTTTCCTAAACTTCCTTCCTTTTCCACACTCTTTTTCAATCTGAGAATAGCCTGACCAATATCTCTGTTTTCAGGCTTGAAGGTAATTTTTATGAAGAACGCAACAAGGGGAATCTGTAATAATACTATCGGATAAGCGTATTTTATCCATTCGGTATAAGATATATTTATGTCATATAACCGACTCCAGTAATCCAACATTACAGCATTCCTTGCTCCACCCGATGGGGTTCCTACAGAGGCAGCTGCACAGCCATATGCAATCGAAAACATAAGTATAAGAGAGATATTACGTATCTTTTTGCTATCGGCTTCAATGTTATTAACGATCGTTATCGCAACGGGAAGCATTATCGCGGCTACGGTATGTTCTCCGATGAATGAAGCCAGAATGGCACAAACGATAATGAATCCGAATGATAAGCGTGTCACGCTCCCTTTTGTAAAACGTAAGATCATATATGCAATTCTTCTGTCAAGTTTTTGATGCACAATGGCAACCGCAAGCATAAGCGATCCCATAATAAAGAAAACTGAATCGCTCATAAACGACTGTGAAATAGCCTTTGGAGTATCCACGCCAAATAAAACCTGAAATACCGCGATTAGCAATGGCACGGTCGGAAGCGGGACCTGAGCCGTAATCAGAATTATTGTCGACATTACAAGGATAGCAATTACATCCATCCCATTTTCGGAAAGTCCTTCAGGTGGCGTCAGATTCGCGATGGTAACACAGGCGACAATTGCGGCTATAAACCACCTGTGAGTATCTATCCAATATAAAACTATTCGAAGCAATCGTTATTTAAACGGCCAAAAAACCGGTATTAATAGAGTGACCAACAGCCACGCTATAAGATTTAAGGGAAATCCTACTTTGAAATAATCAAAAAATTTATACTTTCCGGGCCCATATACTAATGTATTTGTTTGATATCCGATAGGCGTAATAAGACTCGTGGATGCACCGAACATCGTTGCCATCAGAAACGGTTTTGGATCAATGTCCAAGGTGATAGCCATCGAGATCGCGATAGGAGCAATTACTATTGCCGTAGCGGTATTTGAAAGAACCGATGTCAGTAGGACTGTTCCTATATATATCCCCGAAAGAATAAAGGTGGGAGACAAATCTCCAAAAACATTTAACACACTTTCTGCTGCGGATATTGCGAGCCCCGATTTTTCAATTGCTATCCCTATTGGAATCATTCCCGCGATCAGGAAAATAACCATCCAATCTATATTGGCGTATGCTTCTTTTATGTTAATGCACCCCGTTGTGATCATAGCTATAGCGCCAAAAATAGCAGCTACCATTATCGGAAAAATCTCGATCGCCGATAAGAGTACGACCGAAATTATTATTCCTATTGCGACAAGCGCTTTATTTGTTCTGAAATTATCTAATTGCACCTCTTCTGTCATCAAAAAATCTTGATTCCCACGCAGATTTTGAAGCGCGTCTGAGCTACCCTGCAGAAGAAGTGAATCACCGAAATTAAGGGAAATTCTACCTATCTTATCTCTTAAAGTTCTTCCGTGAGTTTGGATAGCCAAAACAAATGCCCCATATCGACGTCTAAAATTTATCTCTTTGACCGTATAACCGATCAGCTTTGAATTGGGAGCGATTATTGCCTCTGCAAGGATCACATCATCAGCTTGTAGATCTTTGTCATCGAGTTCCACTTCGCTTAAAGTCAATAAATTTTCAGACTTCGTAAATTTAAGAATATCTTGTACGCTTCCCC
>CBDUTM010000450.1:0-1900 GCA_965369985.1 uncultured bacterium
ATCATTGGATCGGTAACGAGTTTAAAATCTTTGAACGCCAATGTTTTATCGTAATTTAACTTAATATTTTCATCAACTGGGCTCATGTCAAATGGGGCGCCAACTATGTCAATTCCTTCAGCAGCTAATGCGATGTCATAGCTGTCTGTGGCTGAACACATCGCAAAAAGAAATCCGCCGGCTGTTACGTATTCGTTAATGGTTTTTGCTACAGCCTTTTTCTCTTCAGAGACACTTGAGTATCCGAAATCCGATGCCAATTGTTCGTATTGAATTTGTTGCTCTATATACCAGGGCGCGCTGTGATACGAAGCATAAAATTTACCGTATTGTCCCGTAAAATCTTCATGATGAAGGTGAAGCCAATCGTATTTCGACAGGCTTCCGCTGAGTACATCCGGGTCCCAAAGTTTATCGTATTCAATTTCAGCATATGCGAGGGCAAGGGTTACAGCGTCATCCCAGGGCTGAGTGTTTGAAGGAGTGTAAACAGCGATCTTCGGCGCTTTTTCGAGAAGGATGATTTCCATATTATTGGATTCGATATCAGAATATATATTGATTATATCGTTAGAAGTAGGTTGTTCAAAACTTACTCCGCGGACTCTGCATTCGCGGGCGATTTTATCTGAATAATCAAGCATGAATGAACCGCCCCTGTAATTCAAAAGCCACTCGACTTCCAAGCCCGCTTCAAGAGCCCAAAAAGTTATTCCATAAGCCTTTAGGTGGTTGGTTTGTGACAAGTTCATCGGTATAAGTATTTTCTGAGCTGAGAGACTTGAGAAACTCAGCAGCGTGAATGCGAGTGTAATAATGAGTTTCAATTCAGTTAGCCCTCCTAATTTTTGTTAATTTTCGAACTTTATCACGTGCTATCTTGCCGTAAAGACTTCGGGGGTGTTCTATAAGAAGCCGTTCATAATACATAGTTGCGCTGTTTGAATCATTCATTCCCATTTCGCTTACTTCTCCTGCAGCTAATAAGGCTTTGTCGGCTAATTCGGATTCGGGGAATAGGTTTAAGAATCTGTCGAATTGAGAAAGTGATTCTTCGAACCGACCCATTCTAACTGACATTTCTGCAGCTTTGAAAAGGGCATTGTCGGAAAGTGGCGAATCAGGATGATCCTCTAAAAGCGTAAGAAAAGCCCGCCTTGCTTCCGAACTGCGCCGCCGATGAGATAATAAATCCGCCCTCGCATATGACAGCAAAGCGTTTTCTGATTCGGCATAATGGCTGTTTCTACTTGATTCAATCAGGATGCTTAGCTCGAGCGCATCGTTCATGAGGGGATCTTCAAAATTTGATTCGAAGATAAAATCGTTCAAATGATAAAGCGCGCTGTCGAATTCACCTTTATAATATTCGATCCGTGAAACTGATAATTGCGCATTAGAACGAATATCATTTGAGACAGCGGACTCGGCGAGCGTTAAATATTCATCTTTTGCTTTTATCAGGTCACCCCGCTCGAGGGAAATATCCGCTAATCGGAGGCTTGCAAGCTCAACAATATTTACTCCTCTATAGAATTGAATGGATTTTTTAAATGATGATTCCGCTTCGTCAAGGTTTTGCAGCCGATCAAAATAAATTTTGCCGATATTATAATACGCCTTTGCCGAAATTAAACTGTTACCGTAAGCGGTTGCGACCGAATCATATAGTATAATGGATTTAGGGACACCGGGTGATTCGTTTATTCTCCGCTTTCCGAACAATGGAAAGAGCTGAGAAAAATTATTTTCTGAAAAGGGCGATTCTGTTTCGCTCAGTTCATTCAGTTCAGCCAGGAGGAATTGTACTTTAGGGTAAAGCTTACTGTCCGGATGAAGAGCCAATAGCTTCCGTGAGGCGAATATGGCTAATTGATACTGCTTATCCTCTTTGAGATTT
>CBDUTM010000451.1:0-1893 GCA_965369985.1 uncultured bacterium
CAGAAACAAGTTATATCGCATGTGAACGCCGGTGTTGACATTGTTGCTCCGTCAGGTATGATAGACGGTATGGTTGGTGCCATACGAACTGCTCTTGATGAAAAAGATTTTACAAACATTCCGATACTCAGTTATGCTGCAAAATATTCATCTTCATTTTACGGACCTTTCCGCGAAGCGGTAGATTCGTCACCTCAGTTTGGAGATCGAAAATCTTATCAAATGGATCCTGCGAATCGGAAGGAAGCACTCAGGGAGGTGGAACTTGATGTGGAAGAGGGCGCGGATATAATAATGGTAAAACCCGCTTTGCCTTATCTTGATATAATTCGAGAAGTGAAAGATAGATGGGATGTTCCGGTTGCGGCATACAATGTGAGCGGCGAGTATGCGATGATCAAAGCGGCGGCAGAGCGCGGCTGGCTGGACGGCGAAGCAGCGATGCTCGAATCTCTACTGTCTATCAAGCGAGCAGGAGCGGATATTATATTGACATATTTTGCGAAGGAAGCAGCAAAGAAGATTTCATGACCACAGATCATTCTCTCAAAATAAGCGAGGAATTTTTTCGAAGAGCGGAAAAAGTTATCCCGGGAGGTGTTAATTCACCCGTGAGAGCGTTCGGCGCTGTAGGTGGCACCCCGCCTTTTATTTCCAGCGCAAACGGTTCAAAAATATATGACAACGACGGGAACGAATATATTGATTATATCTGTTCATGGGGACCGTTGATATTAGGTCATGCGCATCCGGCGGTTGTAACGGCTGTTAAAGATGCAGTGGAAAAAGGCTCAAGTTTCGGAGCGCCAACAGAGAACGAAATTCTATTGGCTGAAAAAATAGTGGAGGCTGTACCCTCCATCGAAAAAGTGAGGCTGGTCAGTTCAGGAACGGAAGCGACCATGAGCGCTCTCAGATTAGCAAGAGCAGCGACAGGACGCGATAAAACTGTGAAATTTACCGGCTGTTATCATGGTCACGCGGATAGCTTTCTTGTTCAAGCAGGTTCGGGAGCACTGACATTCGGCGAGCCGAGCAGTCCGGGTGTTCCGAAAAGCGTTACGGATGATACACTGGTCGCTCCTTATAATGATCTTGATTCTCTGGATAAAATGCTATCGGATAATAAAGGAAAAGTGGCGGCGATAATCGTAGAACCGGTTGCCGCAAATATGGGTTGCGTCCCTCCTAAAGAGGGATTTCTATCGGGCTTAAGGGAACGCTGCGACGCAGACGGCATTATCTTGATCTTTGATGAAGTGATAACAGGCTTCCGTGTAGCATTCGGCGGAGCACAGGAACTTTATAATGTAAAACCTGATATCACCACTCTCGGAAAAATAATCGGGGGCGGACTTCCTGTCGGTGCATATGGCGGAAAGGCGGAGTTGATGGATATGATCGCGCCTTTAGGTTCAGTATATCAAGCCGGAACGCTTTCGGGTAATCCGCTGGCTACAGCGGCAGGGCTCGTGGTTTTGAATGAACTGTCAAAGCCGGGAATATACGAAAAATTGGAACAGAGCTCTTCCGATCTGGAAATTGGCCTGAAAGATGCTATTGAAACACTGAATGTCGAAGCAATAGTTCAGCGGGTTGGCTCATTATTATGCATGTACTTTGCAGATAGACCTATTGAGAAACTTGAAGATATTCCTGATAATGCCGCAGATAGATACAAAAATTATTTTCATAGTATGCTTGAATCCGGTATTTATCTCGCACCTTCCGCTTACGAGGCGATGTTTATCTCACTTGCGCACTCGAGCGAAGATATAGAATATACAATTACTGAAAGTGCTACTGCTCTCGAAAAATTACGATAAATTGATACCGTTAAAATTTAAGAAGAGAGTGATCAATAAATGAAATTTTTGTTCCCGTTATTTATTG
>CBDUTM010000452.1:0-1885 GCA_965369985.1 uncultured bacterium
GTATTGGAAAAGATGGGAAGAGAATGGCGTGTAATAACTAATGGTAGATTGCGGATGAAAATATATCCGGATGGAGTAGCCGGGGACGAAGACGCAATGATAAGAAAAATTCGAATCGGACAGTTTCAAGCCGCAGCTTTGACGTTTAATGGATTAGCATATATTGACCCGTCGGTAAATGCTTTCGCTATTCCTATGCTATACGAAAATTACGAACAACTTGACAAAGTGCGAGAAATGATGGAATCTGAAGTTCGCAGACGGCTTGAATCCAAAGGGTTCATTCTTCTTGCGTGGGCGGATGTAGGCTGGGTGCGGTTTTTCGGTTCGAAACCAATTATTACGCCTGATGATCTGAAACAGATGAAAATGTTTACCTGGGCCGGAGACGAGACATCACTTCGTATGTGGAAAAACGCCGGATTTCGCGCAGTTCCATTGCAGCCGATAGATATTCTTACGGGCCTGCAAACAGGATTGATAAATGCTTTTGCATCTCCACCGTTCGGAGCGCTTTCCTCTCAGTGGTTTGGCATTGCTGACCATATGCTCAATATGCGGTTTGCTCCTTTCATTGGTGGATTCGTGATGGACCTCAAAACATGGAACTCGATTCCTGATGAATTTAAGCCTGAGATGCTAGCCGCAGCTGAAGCCGTCGGTGAAAAAATAAAAAAGGATCTCAGACATGACGATCAAAAATTTATCGATGCTATGGTGGAACACGGCCTCGTAGTGCATGAGATTAATAGTGAAACGGTTGCATTATGGAGAAATACTTCCAGAGAATTCTATCCCGATCTTCGCGGTGACTTTGTCCCCGCTGATATTTTTGACAGAGTGGTAGCTATCAGCGATAGTCTTCGTTCCATTAATTCTGGAAATTCATTTGATCAGTGACAAAATCTCAATTATATGACGAACTGATAAAACCCGGCTCGAAATCTATTTTCAAATATATTCATAAAGCAGAGGACTACTTTTTAGTTGCCATATTATTGGGTATGGCGATTCTTCCTCTCATAGAGATTGTATATCGCAACATCGCTACAGGTGGCATTCCGGGTTCTTCGGTAATTGTTCAGTATTTGACTTTATTTGTGGCATTTGCCGGAGCAGCATTAGCCGCAAGAGAAGGGCGGCTGCTCTCTCTTACATCAGACAAAGCGATCTTTAAAGGCAAATTCGGAGATTACTCGCGCTATTTCGCCGCCGCTATAGGCAGTTCTGTTTCTTTCGGGCTATTATGGGCAAGCTGGAATATGGTGAAAGCGGATTACGAATATCCAATTGATATAATTTTAGGCGTCCCTAACTGGCTCGTTGAACTTACAATGCCCATAGCGATGGGGGTGATCGCATTCCGCATCATGCTGAAATCCTCTCCCGATCTAAAGATCAGATTGATCATAATAGGGACTATCCTGTTTTTTGCTTTGATGGGAAGTTCAGAAATGCTTCAGGAATCAAACATTTTTCTTTTAGGATTTGTGTTTTTGTTTGCGTCAATTGCTTTTGGAGCTCCTATCTTCGTTGGGCTCGGCGGAGCAGCTTTGTTACTTTTCTGGCACGATTTTGAGCCGATAGCTGCAATTCCCGCCGAAAGCTTACGGATAGTTGTTTCACCCACACTTCCCACTATTCCGCTCTTTACACTTTCCGGATATTTTCTTGCGGAAAGCAATGCTGCTCAGCGGCTCGTTGGAGTTTTTCGGGCATGGTTTGGATGGCTTCCCGGTGGAATGCCTATTGTAACTGTTATAGTGTGCGCTTTTTTTACAACATTTACCGGTGGTTCAGGAGTTACAATACTAGCATTAGGCGGGCTATTGCTTCCGATGCTGATAAAGGACAAATACCCGGAGAAATTTTCTGTAGGCTTATT
>CBDUTM010000453.1:0-1855 GCA_965369985.1 uncultured bacterium
GTTCTCGTTCATCAAGCTGAGAGACTTATCTAATGCTTCTTTTATGTCGATATATTGAAAACTCTCACTGAAAAGAATAAGGTCATACTTTTTTTCTGTTTCCAGCTCTTCGAATTTTGAGCGGTATAGAGTGAAGTTTCCACCTAATTTTTCCTCTAACTTATCAGAAAGAAATGTGCTGGGCGAAACACAATCTACAGCAAAATCTTTCTTCAGAAGTTTCTCCGCCAGGCTTCCTGCTCCGGCTCCCACATCAAGAATAGATCTCGTGCCGTCAGGTATATTTGAAATTATCAGTTCGGAGTGATTAGCTTGAGCCTCACCCATATTTGAAAATTGTACTTCAAGACCGTTAGGCCAATAACCATAGTGCAGATCATCGCAATTTTGAAAAAACCTGCTCATGAGAAGTCCTATTTCAAGACCAACTTCCCGCGAATCAACTTTATCTTGTTTTCCCAACTTCACTCCCGATTTATACGAGGATACTAAACAATTAACTTTACTTATTTGTTTTTGGCAGCGTCACCAAGCATTGATATAAGCGCTTCACGCGCTTTTGAAGCGTCGCTGACCGACTCCGGGAAATCCACAGTTATCCGCTCTGAACTTATACCGTTCATCGCCTGCAGAGTAAAATCGTAGGAGCAAATATTTGTCATCATGACTTTTTTTCCTTTCGGATCAATATCACTCTTTGCGCTGATCAATGTTTTCATCGCTTCTTCATGGTCAGCGTTCATATGGTCGATTATATCTAACGCTATATACGCTAATGGATCCGCCGCAGCATCGGAAAAGTTCAGCGCGCTTATCCAACCTATCTCGCCGAATCCACCGATCCATCTGATATTAGTCGGTACTCCCCTCAAATATAAGAAACCGTGCGCTCGCTCTCTCTCCAGAGATTCGGGAAATCTGCCTTTATAGGACCAGCCGACTTCCTCGAACTCATCGTTCGGCACTTTAGAAAATTCCGCTAATACAGTTGCTCGGGCATGAGCCTGCGGGTCATGCGAGCCGAATTGATCGGTCACTATTATGCTCCCCCGATTATCCGCGGTCAAATTCTTATAATGCTGAGAAATATCCGCCACCTGTATTATGATGCGAGCCTGGCTGTCTATATCATACGGGACTATAGAGCCAAACGGATATCCCGGTTTATCAACGGATGTTGTCGAGAGAACGGCGTGTTTGTTCATAGTGACGAAATCGCGCGCTTCTTTTGTATAATCAAATTCTTCAGGCATTCTTTATTCTTTCTGTGTTAAGAGTTCAGTTTTTTAAAAGATATTCTTGAAGTGCTGGTTATGCAACATATTAAAATAAAAAAGGGTCAGTCGATGCCATCGCGGATGTGACACCAGACTGACCCCTGTTTGGGAGGGAGGATTAATTCTTCAATTCATACTACGGAAGCGTAATTGCAGGTGTACCTGATACACCTTGCTGGGTTATTGTAGCCACTATGATAATGCCTTCGTTCGCTCCTGTTGCGGTCAAGGTAAACGAATTGGTTATGACAGACGACATCAAGAAATTACCGTTAGCGTTAGATGAATCGGCGCCAAATGATGTAACGTCAGAAACTCCAATGAAACTCCGCGCTCCACCGCCTAAGGCAGCCGGTTTTCTCCAATAAGACGCTGCTGTTGACGCAACATTATTGACGTCCTGCAACAAAGCATCGCGCTCTGCGTTAACGGCTCCGGTGGTGAACATATTTATCCCCACCACAACGGCTACCCCTACAATGATCGTTCCAAGTACTATCAACAATAATTGATGTTTTCCCATTTTTTTACTCTCCTAATTTTATTTGCTTGCTCATCTCCTTGCCAGATATATCGCA
>CBDUTM010000454.1:0-1853 GCA_965369985.1 uncultured bacterium
GCTGTCTGAAAAAGCCGCGGATTTTGATACTATAGTTACTTTTAATGGAAGAAGCTTTGACCTCCCGCTTTTGGAGACACGTATGATATTGAATAGAATTGATCCGGCGCTCAGCAGGCTGAGAGATGTAGATCTTCTTCACCCCGCCCGTCGGATCTGGGGGTTGCGTCTTTCCGATTGCCGGCTCGGAACATTAGAGACTGAGGTTCTCGGCTTTCAACGGGCAGAAGATGATATTCCCGGTTCACTTATACCCGGAATATATTTTGATTATCTCAAATTTGGAAACGCTGATAAACTTTATAAAGTATTTTATCACAATGAAAAGGACGTGGTATCTATGGTGGGATTACTTCAGAGCGAGCATCGATACTTTGCGGATCCTACGAACGAAAAAGAGATCAAGCCGCTTGACCTATACCAGATGGGAAAATATTTTGAGCGAAGCCGCGACTGGACGATGGCTCTAGCTTGCCTGGAAAAAGCAACACCCAACTTGCATCATGGATATAAGATCGATTCGCTACTTCGTTTGTCGATGATTCACAAGAGAAACGGACGCTGGACAGAAGCAGTAGGCATTTGGAAAGATCTAGTCTCAAAAGAGAACCCGTTCAGCTTGCAGCCATTCGTAGAATTAGCGATGTATTGCGAACACAGAGAAAAAAACGTTGAAGCAGCTCTGAATTATTCTACAAATGCATTAGGGAAAATTTCCGGAAGACGTGACAGGGACATACTCGCGCTTGAACATCGTATTAAAAGATTAAATAAGAAAATAGGGAAAAAAGCCGCAAAGTGAAGATTATCTTGTCACTTTTTATGTGGGTATGGGGGTTGTTCCTTATGTCAATAATTTTGATCATAGCAAACGTTGTTATGTTTCTACCGAACAAAACTTATGACCCGATCTTGAAATGGATGGCGAGAAAACTACTAATGTTATTGGGAATTCGAGTCAGTTTGGATTTTAAGGAAGAATTAAACCGATCAGGTACATATCTATTTGTGGCGAATCATGTAAATATATTTGATCCTCTTTTGTTGTATGGATATATCCCGACATATGTACGTGGAGTGGAGTTGGCAAGCCATTTCAAATGGCCTTTTTACGGATGGACGCTTTCCAGAATGGGACATATACCCATAAATCGAGTAAACGCCAACAGCGCAATGAAGAGCTTAAGAAGAGCCGCCGAACAATTACAAAAGGGTGTTTCAATATTGATATTACCCGAGGGGCATAGAACATTGGACGGAAAGGTAGCAAACTTCAAACGGGGTTCATTTATTCTGGCTAAAGATGGAGGAAGGGATATAGTTCCTGTTGCAATTATGGGAGCATTTGAAATTACAAAACGGGGTTCATGGCTTATATCTCCCGGTAAGGTAACTTTACGGTTTGGGAATTCTATACCGGAAAGAGATTTTCGCGGACTCGGAACTTATGAACTCAAAGAAAGATGTGAAAAAGAGGTTAAAGATCTTATAAATTGAAAGGAATTATTCCGCCAGGCTCAATGTTTTAATTTTTCCGAATGCAACAGCCGATAGAGATTTAAACCTTTCCCTGCTTTTATCATCTGTTTTAATTATTTCCCACTGAGTTTGTGAAATAAGATATTGACCGTCTACAGGCGAGCATCCGAAATCGCAATCGTCAGGATGTGGGCACACCAAGAGATAAGCTCTATTATGGTCACTATCCGCTACCGGAGTCATTTCTGTTCCTTCTTTACAATTCTTAATTTCCGAATGGAAAATACTTCACAAACAGTTATAAAATCAATATTCGCGCTAAAACTCTTATCGGATTCAATACGGATAGATTTAATATCAGAAGAGTAATCTTG
>CBDUTM010000455.1:0-1840 GCA_965369985.1 uncultured bacterium
TCTTTACCCTGCTTTAAAATTGTGGCGCTCACTTTTGCATTCGAGACGGAAGGAGTACCGATCACAGATTTAGCTCCATTTCCAAGCATCAACACTTCATCGAAATCTATTTTGCTGCCCGGACTACCATCCACTTTTTGAACAGCTATCTCATCGCCCACGGCGACTTTATGTTGAAATCCTTTTATAACTACAACTGCATACATAAATTAAATTATATCCTTATTTTATCCCCATTCCTAAATAGCCCATTATTTTAACGAGGGGTGAATTTACAGTCAAGACATATATTTGCTTGTTATGTCTTCTCCTGATTTTTTGGAAAATATTTTAAAATCGTTCATACTCAATTCGGGGTCTTCTTCCACATCAATTTTTACCCAGTATTTCCACATCAACCGGCGAATAGCTTCTTTACTGTCTTCGGAAAAATGAAAAGCAACTTCAGGATGCAGATAAATTATAAGTCTTCTTTCCATTTTCACTGATTTCATTCTTTTTATCCAGCGCTCGATCTTGTTCATCAGAGTATCTTTTGAAATGACCCTACCAAGCCCGTTACACACAGGGCATACATCACTAACTCTATAGAGAAGACCCGGACCAATTCGTTGACGCGTCATCTGCATAAGACCTAGTTCTGATAATTCATAGATCTTGTTGCGAGCTCTGTCTCTTACCATCTCTCTGCGCATAGAGTTAAAAATGGCTTTTCTATTTTTTAGGTCTTCCATATCAATAAAGTCGATCACTATCAAGCCGCCAATATCCCGTAGGCGAAGTTGTCTTGCAATTTCAGGCACAGATTCCATATTTATTTTAAAGGAATTCTGTTCATGCCCTTTCTTTCCGTGATATCGTCCTGAGTTGATATCTACAGTGACCAACGCTTCAGTATGATCGATTAATATATATCCTCCGCTCTTAAGCCAAACTTTGCGGTGTTGTGTCTTATCTAATTCTTTTTCGACGTTATATTTGTCGAAAATCGGAATGTGCTCGTTGTAAAATTCTAGCTTCTCTAAAAGCTGCGGGGACACGTTTTTCAGGTAGGAACCGATCTTCCGATATAATTTTCTCGAATCAACAACCACTCTTTCCACGTCATCAGTTAAGAGGTCTCTTATAACGCTGAATGCCATTTCCAGATCTTTGAAAACAAGGAATGGAGGTTCGTGTTTTTTAATTTCCTTCTCCACGTCTTTCCATTGGTTCATTAGATTTTTAAAATCATTCTCAATGGCATCATGCGACTTGCCCATTGCGGCGGTACGAAGTATTAATCCGAAGTCATCGGGGCGAAGTTCTTTGGCTATTTTCTGAAGCCTTCTCTTTTCTTTGAAATTTGAGATCTTTCGAGAGATACCAATCTGCCTGTCGTTAGGCACAAGAACGATGAATCGCCCCGCTAAGGATATATGCGTCGTGACCCTAGGGCCTTTATCGTAAATGGGTTCTTTTGTGATTTGGACAATTATCTCTTGACCCGGTTTCGGCATCCATTCACCGCGGATGGTTCTTCCTCTCTTATTCGGCTCTTTTTCTTTATCATAGTCGGATTCGAAAATGTCCATAAAATCGTGAACAGATTCGTTGATGTCCGAAAAGTGTAGAAATCCATCGTGGTCAAAACCGATGTCAATAAATGCTGCACGCATACCGGGATTTACACGAGCAACTTTCCCTTTGTAAATGTCGCCCACCATTCGCGTGTTTTCAGGGCGCTCAAGTAATATCTCCGCAAGAACATCATTTTCAGTTATGGCAATACGAGTCTCATTTCGGGACTCGTTAATAAATATTTCTTTTTTAACGGGTTTTTTGGTTTTGTGCTGTTGCG
>CBDUTM010000456.1:0-1824 GCA_965369985.1 uncultured bacterium
CATTACCTATGTCGTTAGAAAACAGCGACTCTAAAGATATTTATTATAAAATTGTAGAGCCTGACGCATGGTCTTATTTCTCACTGAATTATGGTTGGCATTATTATCCTTTCCATCCGAGCAACTCGAGATTTCACCGGTCACGGAGATCCGGATTCAGAACTATTCATTATTTTCCACGGTTTCGGAATAGCGGTGATCTATTTTGGGTAACAAAAGTGAAAAAACTTAATTCATCCATAAAATTGCCTGATAGAACTGAAGAGATCTACGGCGATGCGAAAATAACGTATGCGCTAACATTTCCGGAATTGAATGAAACCGTAACAGAATATAGATTAATTATTCCCGGAGTGAATATTCGCACCGGAGCTGATGAGTCGCAAATATTGATTTTTGAGTTAAAATTTAACCAGATAATAACCATCGAAAAATAATATTCTGTGATATTTCACATGCCCTTTGAAGATTCCGGAATTTTCAAAGGGCATTTTCAATATTTGTAAATATGAATTATTTGAAGTAATAATTGTTGAATGATACTAATTTAGTTATATATTAATTCCCTGACTACTTAATATGCGGTAAGCACTATTTTTTATAAATTGACAGTTGAACTTTCGATCCGGTGTTCTGAAAATATCAACCGGTCAATAATTAGTTATTAATAAAAAAGGAGCCGGGAATGAAAAAAATTCTGTTTACAATTCCTCTTTTGATCATGCTGACTATGTCATGCTTCATGTCTCAAAAGCACACCGATATGGCCGAAGAAACTACCATGGTGGAAATGAAGGATCCGGTTGAGCATGGAAGATATCTTACAACTATAATGGCTTGCACGACTGCCATACGCCAAAGATATTTGGAGAGCATGGACATATGACATTGGATTCGACCCGATTCTTTTCAGGTCATCCTTCGCAAATGCCGTATCCCGAATGGGTGCCCACAGACATGGAACAGCGTAACGCTGTAGTTTTAGTAGGTGGAATGTTGACCGCATGGGCAGGACCATGGGGTGTGAGCTTTCCGGCAAATCTAACCCCGGATGATTCTACAGGTCTTGGAGAATGGACGGAAGAAGCATTTATTCAAGCGTTGAGATCCGGCAAACATCAGGGACAGCCGAATGGAAGAATGATATTACCCCCTATGCCCTGGGAGTTGTATAGATGGGCTACGGACGATGATCTGAAAGCTATCTGGGCATATTTACAAACTATTCCTGCAATCGAAAATATGGTTCCATTACCCGTGCCTCCTCCGGAAATGCCCAAAATGGAAGAGTAGGCGAACTAAAAGAACAAATTGCTTTCGCTTTTAATAATAAGTCTGATGATTTCGGCTGGAGTGGATAACACCACTTCAGCCGATTCAGTTAAAACTCTGATCGTAACGGGAACATTAAGCGGTAAGATCAAATATCTCGGCGAAACGCCCAAATTGCAAAAACTTATGGTCATAAAGGATGTTAAGGTTTGTGCGAAAATGGATCATTTCGATGAACGGCTTGTTGTTGACGAAGAAAAGGGCATCAAAAATGTAGTCGTCTGGCTGGATACGGTGGAAGGAGGTAAATCGCTGGACTCTTTAGGAGAAGAGTTTATTCTTGACCAAAAAGTCTGTGCCTACAATCCTCATGTTCTCATCGTTCCGGTTAACACGCCTGTTAAAATATTAAACAACGATAAGATCCTTCATAATATCCATACTTATGGAGTTAAAAATAAGCCTGTCAATTTAGCTCAGCCTCGATTTAAGAAAACAATAAAGATGACTTTCACAGAGCCTGAAAAAGTGCAGGTTAGATGCGATGTACAC
>CBDUTM010000457.1:0-1819 GCA_965369985.1 uncultured bacterium
CCGTCAGATTTATTAAATGCAAAGGTCTTTTGAAGTTTTTTTAAGCCGTAATAATATCCTGAGCTAGGTTTGGAATTATTATCGCTTAAAATTGTTTTTCTGACAGCCTCAATATAGAGAGGAAGCTGGAGACTTATTCCATCAGAAATACTTTCTTTTTTCGGGATAGCGCTGCCGGATTTATAATCTAATACAGAATATTCACTGAAGTCCTCATTAGCATCTATCCTGTCTATCCTTCCTTTTAAGCGAACTTTGAAGTCCTCATATTCCAATATAAAAGGAGTTTCCACAGAATAGGGAGACTCGCTTTTTCGGGCTTTCATTCCGAACGCCGTTTCCACAGCGATTGGAAATATGCCATCATTTTTCTTTTTTTGATCCTCTTCTACAATTTGAATCAGAACTTCCTTCGCTTCATTGATGCTCATTTCCCATAATATAGGTGCGATCCCGCGCATCTTATATTTATCATATTTTTGGGCTGTTTGAATGGCATTTAACATCAATTTCGTATTCTCCTCCAACCCATTATCAGACTTCCCGTCAATGATCCCCGCATAATAGAGTTTCAGTACATCGTGGTAAAATGAACCTTTATCGAGTGGAGTTACCTCTTCAGCAAATTCTTCATCAATCTGAATTTTCCATACTTTCTCTATCAAATATAGAAAAGGGCACTTTCCGTATCGTTCGATCTCAGTAGCCGACCAATCCTTTTTTTCATTATTAAATTCCGAAAGCAATTTTAATGCCGTCTGTTCGTCTATAACTCCCGAGTAGGACAGGACTTTTTCCATCTGCTGTTTTCTTACAGCTACCATAGTATTAAGATGATTGAGATCTTTCTCATTGACACCCGCTGAAATTAAAATATCGCTTTCGATTGCACCGGCAGAAGCGACCGCTCTCATCAACTCATCGGCTGAAGCCGGGGGATTTTCAGAATCAAACATCTTTTTAACTGTGCCTGATCGAAGAGGGATGCCATCTCCGCCGGTGATCTTTTTATATTCGACTTCAGTCGCATCCACAAAACTCGAACGCGCAACATCCCTGCCTTCGGTATCAATGTTGGAATAGCATAAGAATATTTGCTCATCCGCTCTCGCAAGCGAGATATAATAAAGAAGTTTTTCTTCGTCGTGTATGCTTTCCGCATCTTTACTCAACAAACTTGAGATTTTTTCGTCAAGAAGTTTTCTTATTCGATTACTCAGAAGACCTGTAGAATGTCCCTTCACAGGGAATGTACCCTCAGATAGATCGCATATGAAAACTGTGTGAAAACTCTTCCATCTGGCATCCATAACTTTCATAACTTCCACCCCGCCCGGACGGTTTTCGATGTCTCTTAACTTTTCATCATCTAATGCCATAAAAAACGAATTCCTAAAATCAGGATAGGTCAATTTTCTTTCCGGAAAACTTTCAGCCAAACTATCAAGAGTCTTCACACTCTTTTCAAATGCATAACGGTTGGTCAGTTCCGGATTGTCAGTCATCTGGTCCAAAATACTTTTAATTCCCATATGTTCGACTATGCTTTTGATGTACTCGATATAATTCTTCGCACCGTTTTGTCCCGATGGAGGAGTAAATGCATCAAACAGCGATTGTATGGCAGTGATGGCGATCTCAATTCTCTTAATTTCAGCTGCCGGTATATGATTATCCGCTTTCGATTTCTGTAAATAAGCATTAAGCCGTTTGATACAGCTTCGCTTATCATCGGTAGCTCCGGCTTTTCTCATCACTTTTAAAATGAAGTGGTTATCTACTTCATCTGTTTCAGAAAACGGCTTTGAATAATTAGAGG
>CBDUTM010000458.1:0-1804 GCA_965369985.1 uncultured bacterium
TAATTGATTCACCTACCGGCAATGACATACTTAAAATTTCAGTAGCGGATGAGGATGTATTCAGCAGTATTCCGTTACTATTAATTTCTGATATGTCGCCGTCCAAACTACCTACATAAATTATATCGTTGGATATGACTGGGGTTGCAATTACTTCATCGCTTAAATCAAGTGACCAGGCGATGTCCGCGCGGTTATCAATGATCACTCCTTCTTCCGGCTCATACATTATCACTTTGCCGTCTGTGGTGGCTACAACCACTTCCAGAGTGTTATCTCCGTCGATGTCGCTTATTGCAATACTGCCCGGAATTAAACCTGCCGGATTCGCGAATATCCCTATTCTATGGCTTGTAGATACAGTACCAAGAGTCGACAGTATATTTTCTGTATCATTACCTCCCAAATAGACCGTCGGAACCGAATCTGCATTTACAGTCCAACCATGTATAGTTCCATCCGACGCAGCAACTAATATTTCGATGTTTCCGTCTCCGTCAAGATCCGCTACTGCCGGAGAACTCTTTCCCGCCGCCGAACCAAGATATAATGGGAATCCCATAACGAGAAAACTTGAAGTAACATTAAATGTCATTCTTGATCCCGCAATAGAAATATTGGTTATACTAATTCCCGTCTTCCCACCTGAATTACTATCACTGTTCGGAGTGGTGACTGATGTAAACGCAACTGTGGAATCAGCATCAGCTTCCCAGTCAGGGTTTTGGAAATACCATGCCGGATTCTTAGCATAAAACGGATCCCACGGCGTGCCGTTTTCAGAACCTCCTCCGGGTTGTAGAAAACCGAATTCTTCGCCTATATCCTGCGAACCGTCTCCTTCCTCGAGATCAACTCCTCTATTTTCTTTATCAGCATTTATACGGTTTGTGGAGTAAAACTCTCTCACTACAGATTCATTGATATGCCAGATCAGCAGCCCTGAGCCGGGAATTCCCGCGTCATAATTTGATACGCTCACAATTACACCGCTTCCCAAAGAATCAAACTTTACATAAGCAGTGTCTCTTCCGACTATTAGCTCCTCAAATCCTGTCTTGTTTTCTGTGGTTCTGCTTCGATTTTCAATTAAAAAATATTCTTCAGAATTAATTGGTATTTTATAAATGAGTGTGCCTACAGCATTAACAGGTGTAAATATTGGAATACCATTTCCATTACGCAAGGTAGGGGGCAATTCCCATCCCATAAATTCTCTAATGAATGCGCTTGGCAGTGCGGGAACGGCTCCATCCATGTTGTTAGAACCCTGATCCATCAAACCCCATTTACCTATTCCGGGATCACCTGTATCTGTGTTCCATAGTGATGGCAAGCCTAAAAACCTTCCGAAGAGTAAAGTTATCGTCCCATTAAGCGCAATATTGAAATCATCCTGGCTTTGTGTTTCCGGTAATATTAATCCTGTTGTGACTCCGAGGCTTTCTAATTGGGAAAATTCTGAAGCAGATAAATTTAGTTGAAGAAAATCTCTGTCAAGCAATGCCGAGGGAATATCGAACGGTGTGAGATCAAGTTGAAATGTAAAATCCTTTCCAACTCCCGCATGAAAAACGATAACCAGGTCAGTCCCGGCATAATCACCGGCATCAACCGCTGCCAGCATTACTGATTCATAAAAAAGCTGTGCTAACCTACTATCGTTGGTCTCTTCATCGAGTTTCGGACTATAAAATCGCATTGGGTTTTGAAGATCATATGCGCTTCCTGAATCAAGCGGATATACTATCGCATTTACATCGCCGAATAGATTTAAACCAGACGATACTTCTTTAAAATAATT
>CBDUTM010000459.1:0-1793 GCA_965369985.1 uncultured bacterium
AATGGTGATAAGTTTCCGCAACACTTCAGTCGGTAGCATAATCTGATCTTATTGTTCGATGAATTCGGTAATTACCTTAATTCAGCAGGAGAAGGATTATTTTCAGATATCCTTGCTGTTGTAACTACCAAAGAAAATCAAATAGTCGTCCTTGACGGCGGAAATAAATTGATTTATCTCTTTTCTGAAAACATGGATGAATATGTGGTTTTAGATATTTCAGCAGTGTCAGACAGGTTTGTACAGCCGATAGCGATCAGCGTGATAAATGATAAATTCTTCGTATTGGATTCAAATTCTAAAACTCTATTACAGTTTGAATTACGATGAAAGGTCAAAACAGAATAATTAGTCTAGTAATTAGTTTGATTCTTTTAATCGCAACGCAATCTACTCTTCTTGCTCAATCAAAAGATATGATCACAAATTATTCTCTTCTCAACAGAGTGTTCAACCTAACGATCAGTCCAACTATTAAAATTTATTCTCTTCCCAATATAAACATCAGGCCCGGATCGGAAACGGTGATTTCAGGAATCGATACTCTCCGGAGAATTTCGGAATATGAAATTGATTATGAGAAGGGGATCATAACATTCGGAGAGGTATCGGCAGATTCAGCTAAATTGGCAATATCTTATACGATTTTGCAACCATTTGATATTATAAGTGAACGGTTATTCAACGGTCCGATTACACTTGACGAGGAAACAGAATCAAGCCCGATAACTAAAGCGAGGATTCCGTCAGGCGGGAAGAGGTTTAACCTTTTTGAGGAGGAAAAAATTAGATCACGTGGTTCCTTGATAAGGGGAGTGAAAATAGGGAGCAGCGAAGGTCTTTCATTGAATTCGGGATTGCGGCTGCAGCTAGATGGAGAAGTGGCAGATGGTGTGATGCTCGTTGCCTCTATGACCGATCAAAATACACCATTCCAGCCATCCGGAAATACACAATCGTTGAAGGAAATTGATAAAATATCAATCGGATTATCAGGATCTGATTTTAACATGATTCTTGGAGACATAGAGGTAGATTATCGTGAGACTAATTTCGCTAATTACAGAAGAAAATTACAAGGTGGAAAAGGTAGTGTAAAAATCGGTTCCTCGGAGATCAGCTTAACCGGCGCAGTAAGTCGCGGTAAGTTTCGAACAGTGTCTTTTACAGGGATAGAAGGTAATCAAGGCCCATATATGCTTGGAGGTGATGATGGGACGATAAATGTTTTCGTAATTGCCGGTTCCGAGAAAGTATACATAGACGGTGAGCGCATGGTGAGAGGCGAGACAAATGATTACGTAATTGATTACAGTAATGCGGATCTCAAATTTACGCCATACAGAATAATCACCTCAGACTCACGCATAACCGTTGATTATGAATTCTCCGATCGCAGCTATAACAGGAGTGTGGTGGCATCCTCCGTCTCAACAATACTTTCCGATGGAAAAGTCAAATTCGGGGGAAGATTTATACGTGAATCAGATGATCGAAATCAGCCTATCGGAACTGATTTTAATTCACGTGAAATAAATGCTCTTTCAATATCCGGAGATGGTAATGCCTTTGTTGATGGCGGAGTGCACGTGGGCGCGGGAATGGGAGCATATGATAAAGTATTCAATTCTGAAAGCGGCGATTCAATATTCAGTTTTGTCGGAAGGGATGCTGATGGTTCCTTCATGGGTGAGTGGGCAGTACTATTCACTCAAGTAGGAGCGGGAATGGGAGATTATGATAATCGAATCGGTGACTCATTATTTGTCTCGGTTGATGGCAACTTATTTTTC
>CBDUTM010000460.1:0-1782 GCA_965369985.1 uncultured bacterium
ATACGGAGTTGTTTAAGCAATTTATGGATAATCCGAGTTTCAAAAAGTGGCTTAGTATTATCGAAGGATACCATGTCTACCAGGTAAATAATATTGCTGAATTAAATTTAATGATATAATGGATTTTAAGCTTATGAAACTGATAAAATGAATTCGAAATTATTATACCTCTCAATTATCCTCGGCGTGTTAATATCAGCGCCAAATTATCTCAATGCTCAGGCAAAATCTCTTTCAGATTATAAAATAATTAAGAATACATTGAGTGCGGAGGAATCTTCTGCCTTAAATTCCCCCGAACAATCACCATCAAAAACTTATCGATTAGAGCGTGAAAAAAGCGGTTATAGTATCATAGAGAATAAAACCGGTTTTAAGTACATTCTGGATGTGCCGGGGAGAATAAGGATATCCAGTTGGTCAAAAGTTGATCGCACGGTATTGTTCAATATCAGCCACATTCCAGTTGGAAATGGAAAATTTACAGGCGCTGTAGGCATATATTCTTTCAAAGATAAAAGAACAAAGATATTCAGGTCTGATAAATATCTTCTCATGCACTTAAGATTATCGCCGGATGGAAAAACGATTATAGCAACCGGGAGTACCTCAGAGAAGGGATATATTATTGCTTTAGATATAGAGTCAGGGAATTTAAAAGAAATAACCGATGTTGTATCCACTCAACCTACATGGGTGCCAAATTCAAATAAAGTAGCATATGTGCAATGGGGTGATAGAAAAAAATCTGCAATTATATTAGCTGATTTGGATACCGATGAAAAATTTACGATTGTCGAAAGTTCACCTTATCTGTATTTTTATATATCACCGGATGGGAAAAAACTTGCTTTCACCTCCCCGGGAGGAGGCTTCCTCAAAGAGTTATTAAGCAAGATAGATATTGATGGAACTAATTTAGTAAAAATTGCTACTTTTGGGAGTTGGGCTCATGTTGTGCCCAGATGGTCACCCGATAGTCGATTTATAGCGTATAAATATCCTCTCACAAAAAACCATCACGGTAAAGCTATGTCATCCGACATTTATATCTATGAAGTAAGTACTAATTCGAAAAGAAATCTCACTGCTGGTGCGGCTGGATTATACAATTTCAAAAAATGGAATAAAGATAATAGTTTAATAATCAGTTTTGGTGCTAATGAGGATATTTACCAATCTTACAAACTTGAAGAATAAGAGCGTTATCCTATCCCTAATGCTTTTCGCTTGCAATTACTTTGACTGATAAGTAATTTAAAATCTTATATTAATGAACAATTAATCGCTATTTGGAGGAAGTTGATGCGCATAAAGGAAAAGATCGAGGGAGATGTTGCTGTCCTGTCATTGTCGGGGAAAATGATGGGAGGTCCTGAAACCGCTGAGTTACAAAAACATGTTAAAAATCTACTTGCCGATAAAATTGATAAAATTGTTGTTGATCTCGCGAAAGTTAAATGGATGAACAGTTCCGGACTTGGAGCGCTAATGGGCTCTCTTACCTCTGCGCGCAATACGAACGGAGACCTCCGATTAGCAAATACCACCGAGAAGGTTCAAAGCCTTCTTATGATAACGCAGCTCATGACTATCTTCCAAACATATGACTCAGTAGACAGGGCAGTCGCCAGCTACCTCAAAGATTAGATAGCCGATGGAGATAGATAAGATCTCCCACAGAGCTGAATCGTTCTTCAATGAAATATCAGAAGAATACTATTTATCTGCCGCAGGTTTGAAAGAAGAGAGCGATCTTTCAGCGATTTACGAAAAATAAGA
>CBDUTM010000461.1:0-1778 GCA_965369985.1 uncultured bacterium
ATCGCTTTGAGCATAAACCGTCATCGGGAGAACTTGAAGGTCAATTGCTCCCGTCATCAGAATCACTGATATAATGTTTTTATTCATCACCATCATTTCAAAAGATACCTTGTCCGACAAATCGTGTAATAATCTTAGAGATCAGATTATAACAACCAATATAGAGCTGAAAGATAAAAAGTCAAATACTTTCGTATTTATAAACGATACTATTTTAGTAATGATGAAGTGGATCATCTCTTATGCATTATCCACTTCCATAAGATAAGGATTAGGTTTATGTCAAATATGTGACACTGGTCAGGGCTACTACTTTCAGCTCATCAGCTGGACCATAATTGCGTTCTGGGCGTGCATTCTGTTTTCCGCCTGATCGAACACTATAGAATTCGCGCCGTCCATAACTTCGTCAGTTATCTCGTCTCCTCTATGCGCCGGCAAACAGTGCATCACGAGAGTTGATTCTTTGGCATTTGACATAAGCTGTGAGTTCAGCTGAAACGGCTGGAACTTTTCTGCTCGATCAGCACTCTCGGATTCCTGACCCATACTCGCCCAGACATCCGTGTAGACCACATCTGCGTCCTTCACTGCTTCTGCCGGGTCGTGCGTGATCTCAAGCGTGCTCAGTCCCGCCTCCTCCGACCTGGACCATGTTTCCGGATCAGAACCGAACCCTTCCGGACCTGCAAGAACGAAGTGCATCGGAATTTTCGCAGCGAGATTCACCCATGAATTCGCCACATTATTACCGTCACCGATAAATGCGATTTTCAGGTCTTTGAGATCACCGCGATGCTCTTTCACCGTAAGAATATCCCCCATTATCTGGCATGGATGGTTATAGTCGGTCAAACCGTTTATGACAGGGATCGAAGCAAATTCAGCCAATTCGAGCATATGGTCGTGAGAGAACAGGCGCGCCATTATCCCTTCGTTAAATCGGGAGATAACTCTCGCTATATCCTTCACGGCTTCCCGCTTTCCCATGCTTATATCATCAGGCGACAAATAAAGAGCGTAGCCGCCCAGTTTTTTTATCCCTGTTTCAAATGAAATTCGTGTCCTTGCGGAAGGCTTGGCGAATATCATTGATAACGTCTTCCCTTCAAGCGGCTTATAATTTTCTCCTGCCTTCAGCTTAGCCTTTATCTCGATAGCCAGGTCGAGTGTTTCATTTATCTCATCAGCAGAGAGGTCATATATGGATATGAAATTATCCTTCATTTATGCTCCGAAAATTATCTGTTGCGGATTTAGAGTATATACCGTGTGAGGTCTTCATCTTCCACAATTTCCGACAAAGTATCGCTCACCATCTTTTTTGTAATATTAATGCTTTTCACTTTTTTACTCGGCAGTTCGAATAAGAACTCTTCCAAAAGTTTTGACATTATAGTGTGTAATCTTCGCGCGCCGATATTTTCCATCTTATCATTTACAATTGCGGCAATTTTAGCGATCTCTTTAATTGCGCTCTTCTGAAATGTAATATTGACGTTTTCTGTATTAACAAGCGCCACGTATTGTTTGATAAGCGCGTTTTCCGGCTCCACCAATATCCGTTCAAAATCTTTTTCGCTGAGAGAATCGAGCTCAACTCTGATGGGAAACCGACCCTGAAGTTCAGGTATCATATCTGATGGTCTGGATATATGAAACGCTCCTGCCGCTATGAACAGAATATGTGTCGTATCTACAACGCCGTACTTTGTGACAACTGCGGACCCTTCAATCACGGGCAGGAGATCTCTCTGAACACCTTCACGGGACACATC
>CBDUTM010000462.1:0-1766 GCA_965369985.1 uncultured bacterium
ACTACGTAAACTTATCTTTTCGGGATCTCCGGCGAAGATTCCTCCAACGAATGGAGCAACGGCATAATCAAGAAATTCTCTCCCCATACGCCTTGCTACAAAATCAGCTACCGATTCATCTGTTTCGTCAGAAGGTTTTATAAAAGGCTCCTTCAGTAGCCTCAGTTTCGCCGAAGCAGAAAACAATTTCGTGGTCAGAAACGAAACGAGACCATTCGGCAGGGATACGGGTCTACCTCCCTTCAATATAAACCTGTTCTTCTGTAGATCGTTTGCATATAAGACATCATTATTCAATCCGGCAGCATCAATAATTTCCAAAAGTTCGTTAGTTCTTCCCTGAAGCGTCGATGGTCCGTGTTCGATGAGAAATCCGTCTTTCAGGGTAGTGTTTATCACTCCGCCAACTCTGTCGGAAGCCTCGAATAAACGAACCGGGATCCCTGATCTATCAAGCCAGAATGCAGTAGATAAGCCTGAAATACCTCCACCGATCACTACCACAGGGCTATTTTCTGATCTGGTCAATTCCAAGAACTTATCCTTTGCAAAACTAACTCTTTCATGGCATTGATGAATTTTGGGGAATCATTCAGAGCGGGCATTACTTCATACTGTTCTATTCCGGCTTTCATCGCCAGATCATGGTTAAATATGCCGAGCTCGAATAAGGTTTCGGAGTGATCGTTCACAAAGGCAATAGGAATCACAAGCAGGTTTTTCACTCCTTTATTTCCCAATTCAGGTATGATTTTATCCGTAGCGGGACCAAGCCATTCTACTTTGGTAACTCTACTCTGGAAACTGATCGAATGTTTATATTTGTTCTCCAGCTCAGAGACCACCAGCTCCACCGTTGCACGGATCTGCTTTTCATAAGGATCTCCTTTTTCTATCACTCTTAACGGCACTCCATGCGCGCTGAACAAGATATGTAGATCACTTTCGCTAACTCCGTTAAACTTATTTATACCTTCCCGTACCTTTTCCGTTAATGCTTGGATATATAAAGGATAATCATGGTAATCATGTATAAGTTTGAAATCTATTTCGACATCTTTTCTTTTTTTTATAACTCGTTCAAATTCGTGAAGACTTGAACCGGTTGACGTTATCGAATATTGAGGATACAATGGTAATAGAATCACCCTTTTTATACCATCGGCGATCAGCTCTTCTACAGCGATCTCCGTATATGGGTGCCAATAACGCATCGCTATATAGACTTTGAAATCGCCATTTTCGCTCAGGTCGGATTCGAGCGCTTCTGCCTGTTTTTGAGACAGCTTGCGTAGAGGAGATCCTCCACCGATCGCCTCATAGATCTGCGTAGATTCCGGCAGTCGTTTTCTCGTGATGTTCCACGCCAATATCGGGCGCAGGATTTTTCCCATAGGCAGATCAATTATATCAGGATCGTTAAAAAGATTACGTAGAAACGGCTTAATGTCATCCAGAGACTCCGGAGCGCCTAAATTCAGTAATATCACAGCTATTTTTTCTGAGTTTTGGTTCATACTGTTTTTGAAAATTTATTTTCCTTCTTATCAGTCAGGTATTCATCAAATGCCATTGTAATATTTCTTATGAGCAGCCTCCCGGCAGGTAATACTGTTATACTGTCATCCGATATTTCCAATAAACCATCTTCTATCATCGGCTCCAACGTTTCAAGTGTATCCGAGAAGTGTTCATCGAATCGCAGTTCATAATCATTCTCAATAGAAGTTTTATCTAATTTGAAGTGGCACATCAACTGCATGATA
>CBDUTM010000463.1:0-1756 GCA_965369985.1 uncultured bacterium
TCTGTTAAATGAAGGCGCCGAACCGGGAAAAGGATTCTTATCAGAATTGTGTGTGAAATGGGAAAAAGAGACCGATTCGGCTATGAAAGCGGGTATTAGAGTAATTCAAATGAGAAGTGGGGTTGTTCTATCATCAAAAGGCGGTGCGTTAAAAAAGATGTTACCTGCGTTTTCTATGGGAATTGGCGGACGGTTAGGAAGCGGTAAGCAGTATTTTAGTTGGATTTTGATCGATGATTTCGTTAGGGCAGTTTATCATCTCTTAATTTCCGATAGCATCCAAGCGCCTGTGAACATCAATTCTCCCGAAGTTGTCACCAACAATGAATTTACGAAAACACTCGGAAAAGTTATCAATCGCCCCACAATATTACCTTTACCCGGATTTGTACTGAAAACTCTTTTAGGTCAGGTCGCGGAAGAGCTTCTATTGAGCAGCAGCTACGCTATTCCACAGATCTTGTTAGGAAGCGGATTTGAGTTCAAATATCCCCGATTAGAAGATGCATTACGCTTTACTCTCAATAAATAATTTATACAATTTTATAATTCACATCTTCACAGTAAAACTTTTTTGACTACTTTCTCGTCTTTACAAGAGAAGATATTATTATGGAGACTAGGATTATGATGATAAAGAAAATGACTGTGCTGGCCTTGGCCACCCTAACTCTGCTTGTGGTTACCACAGGAAGAACAGAAGCGGGAAGAAAAGGTGGTTGGTTGGGAGTACGGATAGAGACGGTAAACGAAGAAGTTCGGGATGATTGGAACCTGGATACATCAGAAGGGGTTCTTGTAACCCGAGTTTCATCTGGTAGCCCTGCGGACGAATCCGGAATTAAAAGGGGTGATGTAATAATAAAGTATGAAGGGAAAAAGGTAAATAGCGCTAATCAACTACAAGGTTTTGTCCGGAAGACACCGGATGAAGAAGAGGTAGATATCAGTGTGAATCGTGATGGGGATATTAAAGAATTCACGGTATCAGTTGGTAAGGTCAGGCGATTTTCCCGAAGTAGGAGTGGTAGAACTCATGGATTCAGCTTTAATACACGGGATGACGGAGGTGGTTATTTAGGCATTGATATGTACGACCTTACAGAAGGTTTGAGGGATTATTTTAAAGTCGAGGAAGATGAAGGTGTTTTGGTTGTCAATGTCATGGAAGACAGTCCGGCTGAGAAGGCTGGTTTTAAAAGTGGTGATGTTATAATTAAGGTTGGAAAGAGGATCGTTGAAGATTCAGGAGATTTGCGGAAAGCAATATCCCGTTATGACCCTGACGAGAAAGTAGAAATTGAATATGTGAGAAATAAAAAGAAATCGACGAAAAAGGTTAAGCTTGGCGAAAGAGAAGATTTTGAAACTGATCAATTCAGAATATTCGGACAGAAGCATAAAGGAAACAGAAGTTCATTCTTTTTTGATATGGATGAATTTGACCTGAATTTAGATGGACTTAAATTCGATATGGAAGATCTTAGAAATGAACTAAAAGATCTGGAGGATGAACTGGATATTGATCTTTAGGCATGACTGTAAGAAATAAATTGTCAATAGAGGAAGATCAAAGATAACGAAGAGTATGATCAGAAAGTGATATAAGAAATCGATTACGAAAGAATTAATAACCCCGGCTTAGTGGAAAGTCGGGGTTATTAATTATTCCTACAAATCATCATAATTACATAGATCGATAAAATAAATACATTCGAAAAATGATTTGTTGCAAAAAGGGGGAGAGATTACATTA
>CBDUTM010000464.1:0-1755 GCA_965369985.1 uncultured bacterium
CAGAGAAGGAGGCGAGTATCCGGTGAATCAAAGAAAAGACTGAAAAAAGCTAAAAAAGCTATGGAAGAAGGAGATCTGAAAGCGTTTTATACTGAAGTCAACAGAGTTTTATTAGGTGCCGCAGCTGATAAGTTAAATCTTCCATTCACGAACATAAATGTAAATGAAGTCGCCGATATTCTTAAAGATAAAGGCTCTGAAGAATCTATTATTGCCGAATTTAACACATTGATCGCTTTATGCCAGCAGGCAGTATATTCCCCGGAGAATATTGATTCACACAATATGGATACGACTTATAACAGGGCGGAGAAAACCCTGGATACCTTACTGAAGGTGCTTTAAATATGCTCAATAAAATGATATTATTGTTTCTTCTTCTTATTATCAGCACGGGGGCGAGCGCGCAATCTTCGGCAGAATTATTCCATAATGGAAATCTTCAGTATGAAAAAGGCGAATACGACAAGGCGGCGGATAATTATCGTTCTATCGTCAACAGCGGGGTAGAAAGTCCGGAAGTTTGGTACAATCTCGGAAATACATACTACAAACTTAAAATGCTGGGACCGGCAGTATTATCTTTTGAAAGGGCGAAAAGATTAGCGCCACAAGATGAAAGCATTAATTACAATTTGAAAGCAACGAATTTATTGATAACGGATAAAGTAACTCCGTTACCGGAGAATTTTCTAATAACGGGAGTGCGAAATATCTTGGGTTCGTTTACTTCAGCAGGATTATTAAGGTTATTGCTGACGGTTTATCTTGCCTCAATTCTGATTTACATAGTAACTTTGTTTATGTCACAGGGCAGACCTAAAAGAGTGTCCTATTTGATATTAGGAGTGCTTGGATTTACTTTTGTCGTTACCACTATTATCACGGGAGTGAAGATAGATAACGATCTAAATAATATAAGAGCAGTAGTTATGGTCTCTGAAATGTCCGTCGCAAGCGCGCCTGAGGAGATAGGAGAAGAGTTATTCATCCTTCATGAGGGAACAGCAGTTGAAATTATCGGCGGCAGCGAAAGTTGGGCGCAAATAAAGATCATTGATGGAAAGGCGGGATGGGTGCCCACTGAAATGTTGGAAGTGATTTGATGAAATATAAGCCCCGAATTCTATTGCCAATATTGACAGCTCTGATCGCTCTTTCAGGGTGTACCGCGGGGTCATTAACCGAGCATAAATCAGATAACGCTTCCGGTAGTACGGTAAACGGATGGTTCGATCCTTTAGCTCTCAATGATGACGATATTATTATAAATGGAACGGAAATGCCCGCTTTTTCTAATACAGCGAATGAAGTATCCGATACCGCTAATATCGATTATGACATTATGGTGGAAGGTTATCGGGTTCAGGTATATACTACCCAAAATATCAATGAAGCCGATAGTATACTTTATCTTGCGGATTCATTGTTTAACGGTGAAGCTTACCTTCAGTTCGATGCTCCCTTATATAAGATCAGAATAGGAAATTTAAAGTCGCGTGCGAACGCTGAGGCATTACAAATCGCCACAAGGAAAAATGGTTTTCCAAGATCATGGGTTCTGCGGACGAGGGTATTCGTAAACCTGAGGAAACCGGTAGAGATAGACTCAGCCGAACTGTTAGAGGAGTGATCTTCTAATCTCAGTTCAGCTATTTCGCTTATTACTTTCAAGCTTTTTATTTACACTTAAGCCATATTGATAAACCTCCGTAACAAGTCTACCGTTATAAAGCTGCTATTCACGCTGCTATT
>CBDUTM010000465.1:0-1740 GCA_965369985.1 uncultured bacterium
CGGCTAAATAATAGAGCGGTTTTTGAATGATATGAAAGGAGTCAAGAATGCTGCCTCTCATAGCTCTAACCTGGTGGTTATCGTTGTTCGAGATAAGAATAAGTGATATTAATAATGCGAAGATTAAAATGAAATATTCGCGCGTATTATAAACGAATGATATTAAAGTTTGCATCTTTCGTTAGACGATGTTCATAAATGTTAAGTTAAGACACTCATATATTTTTCAATATTTTCAAGAACTTTTCCTGTGCCGTATGCAACTGTAAGCAGAGGATCTTCAGCAACGTTAACCGGAAGTTGTGTTTCGTCCCTTAGCCTCTGATCAAGTCCTTTCAATAAAGCGCCTCCACCTGTAAGGATAATTCCCCTGTCGAGTATATCGCTTGATAGTTCAGGCGGTGTCTTTTCCAAAGATTCTGTAACGCTTTGAACGATTAAATCTACTGTATCCCGCAATGCTTCACGAATCTCTGAGGAAGTAATTTCAATTGTTTTTGGAATACCGGCAATTAAATTTCGACCTTTCACAGCCATTGTTTTTTCTTCAACAGGATAAGCCGATCCGATTTCACATTTAATATTTTCAGAGGTCCGCTCACCGATAAGCAAATTATGCTCGCGCTTGAAATATTGGCTTATCGCCTCGTCCATTTCATCCCCGCCAATTCTAACAGACTCATGAGTCACGATTCCGTCTAAGGCGATAACAGCGATCTCGGTCGTACCACCACCTATATCCACGATCATATTTCCGACAGGTTTATCAATTTCGAGACCGATTCCGATTGCGGCTGCCACCGGCTCTCCTATCAGAAAGACTTCTCTGGCATTAGCCCGTTCAGCAGAGTCCTTGACTGCTCTTTTTTCCACTTCGGTAATTCCAGTCGGCACTCCGATAACCATTCTTGGTCGCGCTATCCGGCTGATTTTAACTTTTTTAATAAAACCCAGAAGCATTCCTTCAGTAACTTCAAAATTAGCTATGACCCCATCTTTCAAGGGCCTGATAACTTCAATGTCCTGATGCGTTTTGCCGAGCATCTCTTTCGCATCGAAGCCGACAGCTATCACTTTTCCTGTTTGACTGTTTCTTGCGACAATCGACGGTTCATCTATGATAATGTCCTGCCCCTTAAGATATATAACTGTATTAGCAGTTCCGAGATCAATAGCCATATCTCCTGATAGATAGTTCCAAAATGATAATCCCATTATCTTTGCAATTCTCCTTTAATGTCTAAAATGTCTAAAGCCAGTGAATATCATAGCCATATTATGTTCGTTCGCAGCCTCTATTACTTCTTCATCCCTTATCGAACCACCCGGCTGCACAACAGCAGTCGTTCCTACTTCAGCAATCACATCTAAGCCGTCCCGAAAAGGAAAGAATGCGTCAGATGCAGCGACAGATCCTTTTAGGGTAAGTCCTGCATCCTTCGATTTCATTGCGGCAAGTCTCGTAGAATCAACTCGCGACATTTGCCCGGCGCCAATTCCTAAAGTTCCGTCTTCATCGCAATATATAACTGCGTTAGATTTTACATGCTTTGCGATCCGCCAAGCGATCGAAAGAGCTTTCATTTCGCTTTCTGTTGGTTTCCGTTCAGTAACGATTTTAGCAGATGAAATATCTAATCCATCTTTATCTCTATCCTGTGTCAAAAGTCCAATTCTTAACGCTCTAATTTCCATATCCGGCCCATCAAATTTCTCCACGACCAGAAGTCGCACATTTTT
>CBDUTM010000466.1:0-1734 GCA_965369985.1 uncultured bacterium
TTAGGATATCTGCATAACAGCCTGACGGGAAAAATTTCGGTTAATGGGATCGAAATGGAACCGGGAGACGGATTGAAGATCACAGGTCCGGAGAAATTGGAGTTCGAGGCGAAATCTGACTCACAACTTATACTTTTTGATATGTTACCGTTAGAGCCGGCAAATTAATGTCAGATCTGTATGATATAATAGTTGTAGGCGGAGGGATGGGCGGATCGGCTGCCGCACTTCGCGCTGTTCAATATAATTTGAACACATGCTGGTTTTACGGTGACAAGAAAACATCTACAGCCTCCCGCTCCCGATGGATCTTTAACATCGATAATATGATAGGATTTCATGACGGTGTGGTGAAAGATGAGATCGTGAAGCTGTTTCCCAAGCCGGAAGATGAAGAGATAAGACAAAAAATTGAATCTGCTCACTTTCATATAAGCGGAAAAGGAATACTTAAAAACACACGGGAAAGGATCGAATCTGATAATTCCGATCATATAGAAATTATTGACGCAGCGGCAACTGACGCGAAATTTGAAGACGGTTATTTTGTGGTGTCCGACGGAACCCGGGAAGTGAAGTCCCGATATCTTGTTGTAGCGACCGGAGTAATGGATACTCAACCTCACATACTGAAGGAACGCGGCGATGAGGTCATAGACTCCACTACATGGATCTATCCGTATGCTAACAGGGAGACCGTTCTCTACTGTATCAGATGCGAAGGGCATCTTACACGGGACGAAAACGTGGCGGTCATCGGAAGCGGAACAGCGGCAAAATGGATATCGTTTATGCTGTACGAGCGTTATGGAGTGAATGTTTTCATACTAACCAACGGCGAGGAGCTAAGTCCTGACGAAGAAACAAATAAATTGATAGAACTTTATAACATAAAAGTATATACAGAACGCATTACGGACGTGGTGGGTGAAAAGGGCGGACAGCTCCGAAAGTTCCTGCTGGCGGACGGAACGGAAATTGAAGTAAAGTTCGGACTGATAGCAATGGGACTGCATCGGATTTATAATGACCTGGTAGTTCAGCTGGGAGGTGAGCTGATGGACGAAGGTGAGCCGACTGAACAGCGGCACGTTAGAGTTAACAAGCAGAGCGAGACTTCTATTGCAAATTTATTTGTAGTGGGTGATATGGCAAAACGGGATAATGAAATAGTGATGAAACAGATCTATACGGCGCAGGAATATGCCGTAAGAGCGGTGGACACTATTGACTCACGAACCCGAACGAAGCGAAGAAACGAACTGCTAAATAAGTAAGAATTCCGGTATGAATAATTGGAAAGAGAGATACGGCGAATGGGCGCTTGTAACCGGAGCATCATCGGGGATAGGCGCGGATTTTGTCCGGCAGCTTGCGGAAAAAGGGATGAACATTATCCTCACCGCAAGGCGAACGGAGCTGATGGAAACTATCGCCAAAGAAGTTGAAGACGCTTATGGAGTTAAAACTCAGATAATAAGCCAGGACCTTATCGAGCCTGATGCGGTTGAAAAGATAAAAAACGGTGTGAGCGATAAGGAAGTGGGCATCTTGATAAATAACGCGGGATATGGCTCTCTCGGGCGGTTTCACGAAATTGATATGGATTATCAATCCGATATGGTGATATTGAATTGTGTTGCGCCTGTGACTCTCACGGCTGCTTTAATAGGAAAAATGGTAGAGAGAAAGAAAGGCGCGCTGATATTTTTAGCTTCAACCGCGGCGTATCAG
>CBDUTM010000467.1:0-1727 GCA_965369985.1 uncultured bacterium
GCCAACCTTCAACGAAAGGAACCATATAATGGCAAGAACTGCAGAATGAAGGACGGGACGTATACTCCACGGAGCCCCCAATGAGAAGTAAGAATGTCAGAAGTACTAATCCTATCCTGATAGCTAATTTGTCAGGAATAAATTTCATTTTAAAAAAGTTTTCAAATTATTTATCCATTTGGTTATTTTTAATCTTTTTATATTCCTTAGGATATTCGCCTTTTAGTCGTTCTATCGATATCCTTCCGTGGAAGTTTGCTCCGGTTCCCGGATAAATGTCAGGATCAAAAATTACCCAATAGAAATGCCAGACAACTATTGATAGTGAAGCGAGTATCGCCTCATAGAAGTGGATCGCCGTAAAGAAATCTATAGACCATGACGGAAAGATTCTTAGCGTATTCGTCTCAAACCAGAGCGCTATTCCGGTTACAGCCATTAATATCGATCCCCACATAAAAGCCCAAAATTCAACTTTTTCTATGTAACTGTACCTTCCGAACTCGGGTCTGTTATGTGCCAACCCAAGATAATATCTCAATGATAGTATCAGATCTTTCACATCACTGAATTTCGGGAATAATTCGCGGAGCTGATATCTGCCTCGTTTGGTGATGATCATCAGCACGGATTGAATTGAGATACCGATGATCATGATCACACCGGCGATCCGATGAAGCAGCCTGCGAAAATTTTCGCTCCAGAGGGTTCCGAAGGACGATTCGGGATAAGCCAAACTGAATCCTGTCCAAACCAACAAAATAAATGTAATCATTACAGACCAGTGAATCGTTCGCTCAACAACGTTAAATCTGGTTACGAATTCTATATCTGTTTCTGCTGAGCGGTAGTGGATATATGACTGTGTTATCACCTTCTTCAGAAAATCCAATCCATTGTGGAGTACCATTCCTGACAGCGTAATTGTTATTACCCATAGATAGATAATGCGGACCCAGATAATCGGAGATACTGGTTCTATTTCATAACTGACGTGTATTTTACCTATAACAATTTCGTCACCGAAGCCCGGATGACATTTCCCGCAAGTTGAATTCAAATTTGCTGGATTGATCATTGATTCCGGATCTTCCTCTGAAAGAATCTTATGCACACCGTGGCAACTAGCGCAGTTAGCCACATCTTCTGCGCCTCTTCGCATTGCTAAACCATGATAAGAACTCATAAATGATTCAACACGGAAAGTGGCTAATCCATATCGATTTATTATTCTTTCGTTGGCGTGGCAGGAGGAACAAGTAGCCGTCACCTTTGAAGGGCTCACCGGCGAGTCCGGATCATGAGCAGATAAAATCGTATGCTCAAGGTGACAATCATTGCAAAGTGGCGCTTGCCGGTTTCCTTTTGAATAGGCTTTCCAATGCTCACTTTCTATATATTCGGCATATTCTTCATCATGACATTTTGAGCAGGTTTCGGGAATGTTTTCCTCAAAATATTTTGACATAGGATCATTGAGCATTTTTATACTTAGCTCTTCATGCGGGACAGATTCAAATGATTCGTGGCAATCGATACAATCGAGGTTTTCGTGTACACTTATATCTATCGAAATATCGTCATGACATTCCGAGCATTCGTTATCTTGAATAATAAATGCTGGGATCAGAGAGATCGGGTTAATATCATTAGTTACACTTATTGGAGGAGTTAATAATAACTCAAATATGACTGCCAAAATTACCAAAATCATCAAAGCCTTTTAT
>CBDUTM010000468.1:0-1726 GCA_965369985.1 uncultured bacterium
TCCAGCTCTCCTCTCTCCAACAGCTTTGCGAAATGCTGTCGCGTCTTTTCCCGGCGTGCTTCCCGCGCCTCATTTTCCTCATCGTCTCCATTCGCTTTTTCCAGATGCGGGAGCGGTATCAGTAGATCGAGAAGACGTTCATTAGCCATCTTCTCAGCCTCATCCCTGACTTCTGCTGTCTTTTCCTTTTTAAGCATAGTTACGGAAATATCTGTCAGGTCGCGGATCATAGATTCCACATCCCGACCGACATAGCCGACTTCAGTAAATTTAGAAGCCTCAACTTTTATGAACGGAGCTTGAGAGAGGTTCGCCAATCTACGCGCGATCTCTGTTTTCCCTATACCGGTGGAGCCGATCAGAATAATATTATTGGGAATGATCTCCTCTTTAATATTGCCTTCAACCTGCTGCCTGCGCCATCTATTTCTTAGCGCGATAGCGACTAATTTCTTTGCGTCATCCTGCCCTATTATGTATTTATCCAGCTCCTTAACTATTTGTTTTGGAGTCAGGTCTTTCATTTTGCTCAATATCAGAGAATCTCCACATTAATATTATCGTTTGTAAATATGCATATATCGGATGTTATCTTGAGTGAATTCCTCACTATCTCTTCGGCGGAAAGCTTCGTATATTTTATCATCGCCCTGGCGGCTGCCGTCGCATACGGACCGCCCGAGCCGATAGAGATGACTTCATCATCAGGCTCCAGCACATCTCCGTTACCGGAAATTATCAGCGACGTTTTCTTGTCCATGACGACCAGGAGCGCCTCCAATCTGCGAAGCATTTTATCTGTTCGCCAATCGCGAGCCAATTCCACAGCGGATTTGAGCAGATTACCGTTAAATTCGCTCAGCTTCGATTCAAATTTATCGAACAGAGCCATCGCATCCGCCGAAGCGCCGGCGAAACCGGCTATTACGCTTCCCTCATACAACCTTCGTATCTTCTGAGCGCCGTGTTTCATCACGATATCATCTAACGTCACCTGACCATCGCCGCCCAACGCTACCTTGTTCTTTCGCCGGACACCGATAATTGTGGTCGAACGCCACACTTCCTGTTTCCTATTCATATTTCGTTTTCCTTACCTCCCGCTGACACCTTTCAGATATTTAAGAAACTCGTTGTCGCTGCCGAGAACGAGAGAAGTTTTACTGTCTAAAGCGATGAGATATGTCTCCAGCGTTTTAGTAAAGGCATAAAATTCCGGGTCGCGATTATACGCTCTTGCGTAGATGGCTGTCACTTCTGCGTCCGCTTTACCCCGGATCGTTAAAGACTGCTTATCCGCTTCGGAGATAATGAGGTTTAGATCAAATTCCTTATCTCCAAGTATTCTCGATTTCTCTCCCTCTCCGAGAGAACGAAAACGAGCAGCGATCTGTTGTCTTTCGGCTCTCATCCGCTCATAAACTTTTTGGCGCACACTTTCCACATAGTTAACGCCTTTAATCCTTACATCTACCAGATCGATACCCAGTGATTTAGCGTCATCTTTCGCGCGTCTGAGTATTTCAGCGGCAATGGCGCCTCTACCTATGCTGATCTTTGGAGTTTCAAGTATCGTACGAACTTCGTTACCATCTTCGTCGATCCCTGTTGAAACGATTTCGCGATTTGTACTTCTCACAAGCTCGATAAGAGTGTTATCCGCAATGTAATCCTTCACGGCTCCTTCAATGAAATTGTCCAATCTCGATTGAGCGACCAGTTCATT
>CBDUTM010000469.1:0-1721 GCA_965369985.1 uncultured bacterium
TATTAATCTTGAGGGAGGATAATTCCCTTTACGATTCATATCCATAAATGTCCCGAAATGCACTTTTGGGACATTTGGGTTTAAACGAAAATAACAAAATGTTGGCACTTTATTTGCTTTGTTTACAAAAGTGGATAAAGAATGTAAAGTAAATGTACTGGCGAAGGAATAGAAATACGCACTATTCACAAAGTCAGGGAAATATCGAATGTGCAAATAGATAAAATATTATCGGAGGGATCATGAAACGAATAATAATTATTGCGCTGTTGTCAGTGACGGGATTCGGTTTACTAAATATGAATACCGCTGTCGGTCAAAATCTGGAAATGTCGGGTCAGGTGAGGCACAGGAGCGAGAGAAATGATAAAGATTTTTCTGACCAGATCGCCAGCATCGGGTTTAGTTTCCTTCGAACCCGTTTAAATATGAAATTCACAAACGAGAAGAATCATGCGTTTATTCAAATCCAGGATTCACGGTTATTTGGCGAAGCCACCAATACTCTGACGGATGGAAGCGCTGATCTACTTGATTTTCATCAGGCATATTTCGTCATTTCGGATTTTGCGACAGAAGGTTTAGACATAAAATTAGGCAGGCAGGAAGTCGCATTTGCCAATGAGAGGCTTATAGGCGCCGTGGGTTGGCATAATGTCTCTCGTGCATTTGATGGTGTATTGTTTTCGTATTCCCAGGAAAAATACAAAGCCACCGTTTTTTCTTTAAAGGAGACAGAATTATCAGCTGTGGGAGATATAGGAGATAAAGATGTCAGCGGAGTTTGGGTTGAGACTTCTTTTTTTGCTCCCACCAGAGTTGATGTTTTCTTCATAAATCAAAGAATAAACCCGGGAGATATATTAGATAGAAATACCTTCGGTGTTTATTCTAAAGGAAGTTATGATTTAGGAACATTTACGTTGTCTCAGGAAGTCGATATTGCCGTACAGAGCGGCACAAATATCGGTAACAATGTAAGCGCTTTCCTGATAGGCTCCAGAATAAAATTAGCAGTCAAAGATACTCCCCTTAAATATTGGGTAGGAGTCGGATATGATGCGGTATCAGGTGATGACCCCACAACGACAGATGATGAAGCATTCAATACACTATACGCAACCAACCACAAGTATTACGGATTTATGGACTACTTCGTGGACGTGCCCGCTCATACTATGGGAGCAGGATTGACGGATATAGTACTGTCAGCCGGTCTGACACCTGTCAGCAAATTATCAGCGAAAGTTGATTTCCATTTGATGTCCACTTCTCAGGACGTAAATGCGGGTAGCGACATAGGAAGTGAGATCGATCTTACCGGTTCATATGGATACAATAAAGACCTGAAGATCGTAGCGGGCGTATCGATATTCACGCCGGGAGATGTATTCAAAGTGTGGAACGGAGAGGACAAATCCACATGGGCATATTTAATGACAATTTATAATTTTTGATATGTAGGAAGAGCAATTAATGTAAGGTGAGTACCTGAGCAGACGATTGGAAGAATAATAAGTGGATAGAAAGTTTTAATTAGCATATACCTCTCAAAACAAGCATTATAGAATTACCATTTTAGCGAAATTCGGAAACGATCCAAATTCGCACTCTTAAGAATAGAAACATTTAATTTTTCATAATTGAGAAATTAACAATTCAATTAATCTGATCAGTTAAAACCTTACTAATTCTATCACGTTGATATTCAGCGACTTAGG
>CBDUTM010000470.1:0-1703 GCA_965369985.1 uncultured bacterium
GTATTAGATTATAAATCCGGCAGCACTATCCCGAAAAAAGAAAGTATTTCTGCTGGAATAAGTCTCCAGCTTCCTCTCTATATCGAGGCAGTTAGAAAAACAATTTTAAACGAGAATAATTCCGAACCTAGCTCAGGATATTATTACGGCATAAAAAAACTTCAAAAGACCTTTGCCTTTAATAAATCTGACGGTGATGATTGGGACTCTGTTTTTAATGTGACTAAAGATTTTATCGGAGAGTACATCGGAAATATCCGTTCAGGGAAATTCAGCGTAGAACCGAAAGATTGTAAAACGCCATGTGAATGGTCCGGTTTATGCCGATTCGACGGAATATCCGTTGATTGATGAAAAATTCTAATTGTACAGCAGCCAAACTATTACAGCAGAAAAGCCACCGGCAAGAGTACAAAGAAAATTAACGCTGTCATTATTTAACAGCGGTGATCCTGAAGAATGAATTGTTGGTTTTCCACAATGCAATTTTTCTTCAGTTATCTTGTCACAAACCACACAGCGGTTTTTCGATTGGAGAGTCACTCCTAAAAAGCTGTCGAACAGATTTCCTGCGATGCCACCGATTAAAACAGAAATTACTCCTGATTCAAGATAAAACAGCCCGGACTCACCTTCAAAAATAAATAGACCGCTGACAGCAAGCGCAGCCGAACCGATGATTCCACCCGCTATGCCAAAAATAGTAATTCCCCCTGATGTACCCCTTTCTACCTGCTGAAAAGTCGTTAACAAGCGAGGCTGAGTTCGGGAAAACGCTCCTATCTCGGTGCTCCATGTATCTGAAGTTGCGGCGGCTATGCTGCCGAGAAAAAATATGATCAACGCAGGATCAGGATATAACAAGTATCCGGCAGCTGAGAGCGCCGCTACAGCGCCGTTGCCTAACGCCTGTGAGGCAGTGCGCGGGATGCTCTCCGGTTTCGCAGTCTTTTTATAGTATGCGCTGATGCGGGTCAGAATGCTCGATAAAGTGAAAAAGAGAATCAACGGATATAGCCAATTTTCGCCTGTTGCGATTATAATTGATCCTATACCGAAAGCGGCGATCACTCCGCTACGGCTGAGAAATTTTGCTTTATACGAAATCAAAGAAAGAAAAATAAAGACGCCGATCCATTGACTTAAAGAGAGATAATGAAATTGATATAAATTATTCATCTGTTCAGAAGATAGTTTTCTTGGTTACTAAGTTTCTACCTAATTCAGAGAGCTGTCGATCTCCATAGTTAATTGCAACCGTGCCTTTCATCGTTTATATTGAAATTTCCGATGATATTAGATAAACAACAGAAATTAGCAGTAAATCATCCTGAAAAAACTATGGCTATCTCAGCAGGTGCGGGTTCAGGCAAGACACGAGTTTTAGTAGAGCGGTATATCAAAGTCATTTTAGACGGAATAGCCGAAATCGATGAGATTCTCGTTATAACATTTACCAAAAAAGCGGCTTCTGAATTGAAATCGCGTGTACGTGAGCGGCTTCAAGAGGTTATTGAATCAGGCGATAAAGAGAAGAAAATAATTGCAGAAAAAGCTTTACGAAAAATTGATTCAGCGCCGATATCAACATTTCACAGTTTTTGCCAATCGATACTGAAAGAAAACGCTATAGAAGCCGGCTTGGAGCCGAATTTCCGGGTCCTTGATTCAAGCGAATCAAAAATATTAAACAACGAAATAGT
>CBDUTM010000471.1:0-1700 GCA_965369985.1 uncultured bacterium
ATCGGATTTGAACCGATGACCTCATCCTTACCTAGGATGTGCTCTACCGACTGAGCTACGTGGGCAATTCTGCCCAAAAAATCTCTTTTCTTCTGCCTTAAAATAGCCCGAATTCTTGCACATATAAGACAGCTGCAAAAGGTATAAAGGGTAACGTTATCAGTCAAGTAAAAAAGTAACGAAATTAAAATAAATTTTATTATTTTTCGATATGCGGAAGTGAATCGATAAATTCAGGTCGAATTTCGCACCTTTTAGGTGCGATTTTAAGATTTGAGACGGTTTCTGTTTCGTCATTGCCGGCGAAGCGCGGCAATATAAAAACTAACTCTTCGGTTTTTGGAGTACCACCCGCAGATAAGCCATTGTGCCCGATTCCAATCCTAACCAAATATGGGAGCCTCTGATCCCGGCGAAATCGATGAAGCTTCTCTTCATAAAATTCGGTACCCTGTTCCCTATCAATTTTGTCTTCCGCTCGTTATCTGCCTCCAATGCCTTCACCACATTCGGAGCGATATCCTCTTCCTCGATGAGATTCATTCCGGAATTTTTGAATTGCTCTTTCAACAGCGGCATATAGTCAGCGGGACGAAGATCGGCAAATAGAAAATAACCACCCGGTTCCAATACCCGCCCGACCTCACTTAAGAATTTCGGCATTGATCCGTAACCGTGAGACGATTCCACGTTGACAACTGCAAAGAATTCGCCATCCTCAAACGGCAGGTTTTCGGCATCACCCACCGAGTATGAAAGGTTCGGCAGATCAAATCTTGAATTAGCCAGATCAACAGCCCTTGCGGCAATATCAACACCTTTCATTGATGCGGGATTCAGCTGTTTTGCGATATGCGCCGCGCCGCCGCCTCTTCCGCTACCCACCTCAAGAACATCTTTTCCCTGGATATTTACGGCGTTTGCGACTCTGTGATATAGCTGAGCTGAATACCGTTCGCCTTCCTCTTCAGGAGCTAAGATAATTTCAGGCGCATCAGCATCGGAATCAATATATCCGTAATTCATAAAGGTCCAATCGGTATCGTCATACTTTCGCGCGAGATATTGATACCATCTCCTCCACATCATACGCCGCAGCGAAGGGATCTTGGCTAAATTTCTAAATATATCTGATAACATTGACTTGGCTTAATCTAAATTAATAATTCCGGAATTTCAACCACCCCTTTATCACCTCACTCGAGGGAGGTGTGGGATGTGGCGCCTGCCCGACATCGGTCAGGCGGGCAGGGTGTTACCGTTATCAATGAGAAGCTGTCATTCCCCTCTAAGAAGAGGGGTGGATTTTGGCGTTGCCAAAAGACTGGGTGTGTAAAATCAACCACCAATCTAATATAATAAATAATACACCCCAGCCTGTTGCTATAAGATTTCTAAAGGATCGGCTTCCCCTCTTGATAGAGGGGAATTAACGTCATTTCTATTATAATTACATCTATCCTGATAGGATGAATCACACCCCTCCCCTCCGCGAGGTACTCCCCTCAAGGGGAGAGAAAATGCGTGGTCTAACTTCCCTTTTTCAGAGAGTCCAATCGTTTGATCACGTCGACAAGGATAGGATTATCCTTATCGCCGTCTTTCCAGAGTTCGATAAGCGCTTCATAATTTTTCCGCGCTTCGGCTGCATTACCCATCTTCTGATAGGTCTGTCCTTTGTAATAGAGCGAAAACGGAAA
>CBDUTM010000472.1:0-1699 GCA_965369985.1 uncultured bacterium
CCTCTGATACGGTGATGCCCACCACTTCAACATCATAATTCTCCGCGGCATATTTGGCAAAACTACCCCAACCGCATCCGATATCAAGTATTTTCATTCCCGGCTTAAGCATGATTTTTCTGCAGATCAGATCCAATTTTGCTTCCTGCGCCTCATCAAGATCGGTTGCGGATTCCCAATATGCGCTGCTATAAGCCATCCGTTTGTCGAGCATGACCTCAAATAGAGCGTTGCTTCTGTTGTAATGACCCCCGCCCACATCGAAAACTTTAGATTTACTCTGGAGGTTTGACAATTTTGCACGAAGGACAGCCCAAGCTGATCTAATCTGACGTTTCATCAATCCTTTCACCATCGCTTGATGCAGTTTGTCGGAAAACTTATCGAGCGCTTCGCATTCCCACCACCCATCCATGTAGGATTCACCCAAAGCAAGCGAGCCACCTGCGAGAATTCTTGAATAGAAATTTTCATTTAACACCTGAATATCCCATTCCCGCGAACCGTTGAGCTGCACATCAGCTGAGTTTAGAAACTCCTGTAAGGCTTCTCTGTATCTATTAGGTTTTGAATATCCACTTGAATATGTGGTTTTATAGGCGATCGACATACATTCCCTCCGGAAAAATGAACCAGCTTTTCAAAGGCTTAAACATTGCGATTATTGTTTAGCTGTAACTAATATTGCAATTTTTTATGCTAAAAAATGTAAGCCCAACGACAATTAGATTAGTTGATGGGCTTATAGTTTCAAAATACTAAGTTTAACACCTTACAAGTTCTTATAAAGACAAGTTATTGGTAATAATATTAATGTCAAGTTATTATTAATATTACCTTTATGACTCTTTTAGTAATATTTAGATTGGATAAATTTTGTGATACGAAAATGGAAAGCACCTTCTATTCAAGTGTACGTCCACAGTAGCTTAAAATAGAGGCGAGAATTAATCCGTTAAGGTTATATTTACCGATGAACGTTTAAAGGGTAGATTTATATAATCAGGGTGATATTCTAACACACGATCACCAAAACCTTTAAGAAGCTCCAAGGGCGGATTGACACCTCTTACTTTGAAGTAAGGAATAACCTCATAAGTTCCTGTAGGTAATTCGCCCGCCGAAAATCCAACTGAAAAGACATATTTCAGAGTTTCTTGCCTACTAATCAATTGAACAAACTCAAAATAAGTACCGATATCATTTATCTTTACGATGCTTTCCTCCGAATCGACCTTCCTAATGAAAAAGGCGGGTAGAATAGCTGTCACTTGGGGACCCGTCTTTGTCACAACGACTCTGACAGGGTCAGTCTGTGGAGAGTTCAAAGTAATTGCTATTCTCAATCGAGCAATACTTGACATACTTATTGTTTCATTAGCAAATGTTAATTCTACATTTAGTAAATTGAATAAGTGTATAATGCCAGGCACATTTCCTTCTTCATCCAGATCTCCCTCACTTGCTAATGGAACTCCATTCAAAAACGCAACTTTAACCGAATCGAGTTTATAGTTCGCAAGATAGAAGTACATATATAGATCACCATCTATACCACCTCCACCTCCCTGACTTGCAGGTGGCGGTATAGAGATTACGAATTCTCCGTCAGTATTTGTGAATGCAGATACTCCCAATTGTTCAAGCCAGACAAATACGCCGCTATTATCGGTATCCTTATTTAAGAGAACTTGTCCTC
>CBDUTM010000473.1:0-1695 GCA_965369985.1 uncultured bacterium
ATCCACTCCAACTTCAAATAAATTCATTCTCCAAACCCGTGAACGACTTGATATAAATAAGACTCTCTCCAGCGGACAATCATTCCGATGGACGAAAAACGAGGACGGCTCATGGCTCGGTTCCATTAAGGGAGATCGTTATCTATTCAGGCAATTGCCCGATGATGGAAACGGTTCGGTCATTGAATACGAAACTTCGTCTACCCGTAATAACGAAAAAAGTATAAAGAAGTTTTTCGATCTGGACAGGCGCTATTCCGAAATCTTTGATACTTTCCGTGACGATCCTTTTCTTTCCACGGCAATGAAGGCTCATGCGGGCTTAAGAGTACTGACTCAAGACCCGTGGGAAACTATGATCTCCTTTATACTCTCCACCGCAAGCAACATACCGCGTATAAAAGGCAACATTGAACGGCTTTGCACCTCTTACGGGATAAAACGGAAAGATATGTTCGGCGAATATTTTAATTTTCCAACCGCACTGAAGTTAGCGGCGGCTTCTGAAGATGATTTCAAAAAGTTAGGTTTCGGTTACCGCGCGCCTTATGTATTGAACAGTTCGATCATTATCGCGGAAGATCCTGATTTTATTTCTTCTATTGCCACATTGTCGTATGAAAACGGAAAGAAGAAATTGTGTGAACTTCCGGGTGTGGGCGAAAAAGTTGCCGATTGTGTCCTGCTTTTCTCGTTCGGATTCGGGGAGAGCTTCCCTGTGGATACCTGGATCCTGAAAGTATTGAAAAAATATTATCAAGCGGATATATCGATCAGCGCTAAAAAAGCTTCTGAATTCGGAAGAGAACAGTTCGGAAAGTACGCGGGAGTTGTTCAGCAGTTTATGTTCGAATATGGCCGGGAACTAAATCTGAAGTAGAACTACTTCGCTTCTTTCAGAGTATTCTTTCCCAAAACAATTTACACCCTTCGGAAGTGAATCTTGAAATGAACATGGTATCAGTGATCATTACATTTAGTGTGTCCCATTCGTTAACAGCTAATTTCTTATAGTCTTCGACATGCAATACCAATACTGAATCGGAAATCAGATCATAGGTGCCGGACGAATAACCACTATCTGCGCCTGCTATTGTTCCAAAGGACACATCCAATTGGTAACTTCCATCTTTCTTAAAAAGCCAGGTCCCGCTGAAGCCTGCATCCGGAAAATCAGGGTAGCAGTTGAGTGAATATCTGGGATCGGACCCATTTGAAGCATTCGTTGGGTCCACCCACAACCCGACAAGCAGGTTATTAGAAAACTGGTCGTCTTCGTTAGTGCACGCTACAATCATTATGAGAAGCAGCGTTAATAGAGACCGATACTTTACCAGTGTTTTATTTATCTTCATAGATATTAGAATATCATTATTAGATTATACTCACAATTATAGGATTGCGTTCCCGAATGTCAAGTAAAGTGGAATCTTTTTTTCAGAATGCTTGTCGGACGTATGTCAGGCGGGGAATCCCAATATAGCTTTTTCGAGTATAAATCCGGGATTCTTTCGCTTCGCTCAGAATGACTAACAAGAAGTGCGAGTCGGGATTTATACTGATCGCGCAGAGGACTGTTTAATTAGTCCTCCATTATCTCTTTACTTCAGCAACACCATCTTCTTCGTTTGAACGAAATCGCCTTAAATTGCATCGAACATTTAAAGTGCAATTATTCTAAATGTTTATTCAACT
>CBDUTM010000474.1:0-1693 GCA_965369985.1 uncultured bacterium
TTTTTTTGATAATATATTAGCTCAGGAATCGGATCCCTCTCCGGATTCTCTCATGATAATTGAAACGATCGATGATAATTTCAGTGATCCGCGGGAATTCAGAAATACGCTCCGAAGCGAGGAGTTGCTGCGGGGTGTTGCCGACTTGTTATGGCAGAGCAACGATTTTTTAGTGTTTTCCCGTGGTACGTACGGCTCTGCGTGGTATGGCTCCCCCATCGGACTTGATCCGAGGTATCTCACTGTTTTTACTCAAGGCAGACCAATGCGTAACCTGCGGAAGGGAAAATACGATCTCAGTCTTGCTCTCGAATATAATCTAACAGAGACCTCTTATGAAAGCGCGGCGGGAAGCCACAGTCACGGCGAACCTTCACTAAGTAAAGTTGATTTTAATGTTTTTCCCGAGTACAGGAATGAAAACATATCACAGTTCGTCATGAGAAGGGGAAGAGGAGATTACGATGACGTCAATGTGATTCTGACACGCAGGTTGACCAAGAATTCAGTGTTTCATTTTCAGGGATTGATACGGGACCAGCGGGAGCGGGATCTGGCTGTGAATTATGACGGACGAAAAATCTCGGCAATATATGGAAGAAGAACAGATAGCGGTTGGAACGGCAGCTACTCACTGAACCATACGTTTCGGAGGATAAAATTAACAGGTCCCAAAATAGCAAACATATACAGGTATGATACTAATGGAAGCTTGAGAGAGGTGACATATGATCATACGTTGAATATTCATTCACCTAAGGGAGGCACAAATATTGATGCCTATCTTTCAACTTCTGAATTGAGACGAAAGGATAACAACAGAACAATTCTGGCGCCTTTTAGACAATTCGACGATCAGAGCCTGTCATATTATTACGGAGTTCATCTGAACCAAAAGCTGATCAGCATTGGAGCCGGTGGACTTTACGGAGGAATTCGTACTGAACTTCATAATATCAGGGGCGGCGGGTTTGAACTAAATAACCTTCTGAAATCATATTCATATCTCACGCTAAGAATGGAAAGCGGAAAATTCCTGTCGATCGAGGCTACCGAAGGGATAAGTAAAGAATCCGAATTTGGTGTCGTAGGTCTGTTCGCCGCGGTAGTGAGCCTGAATTTTTCGAGTAATACGAATCTATCCGGCGAAATTTCCAAATCCGCTGTGGATGTGCCGATAGATTTTCGATTGATGAATAACTTTAATTTCGGTTTGAACGATTCACTGAGGCAGGAAACGATAGACCGGATTTCATTCGGATTGAATCATCAGGGGGAAAACCTGAAGCTCAGAGCGGGATACCAGCTGACAACGGTCCACGATCCGTTAGTGGTGGAAACACTTATCAATGATGATCTGAGGATTTTCGTAAGGAATGACTACGAAATTCCTGCTGTTTTTGGAGAAATAGAACGGTCATTCGGCGGAGTATTAACTCTCGGCGCTACAGGATGGCAAAATTTGGATATTGATCCGGACATCCCCTTTTCAAGAGACAATAAAGGAATTGCTTATGGAAGTCTGATTCATAATTTTTTTGGTGATAATCTGATATTCACGGCGCATGCGGAGGAAGTGTTGCTGGGCACCGGGCATCGTTTTACTTATGATCCGGCTTTGGATTTTTATATTTCATTAGGAGGAGAGCCGCTACCGAAAGTTGCTCTTTTTAATTACTGGTTTACGGCAAAG
>CBDUTM010000475.1:0-1686 GCA_965369985.1 uncultured bacterium
TGAACCTTCCGCCAGAGTTTGAAGTAAATACCCTCTCGTAATTATTTCCTCGATCATGCCGGCAAATATAAAAATAACTCCCATTCCCAGTAAAGTCTTTAGCACGACGAAATTCATCGCTCCTGCAGACACCTCAGTGAGTCCGGTTATCCAAAAGATCAAAAACAGTAATGTGAGAAGACCAAATCCCATCAGAAGACCAATTCTTAATTCTCTAAACCAACCTGCAGTAAAGCTTAGTCCTAAAAGACCAAAGGGTCGTTTATCAAGCCATCTTAATAGTACATATGCTACCAGGATTGCAACTGTGATCAGTATTATATCATTTATCAGTTTCCAGGGAGAGACTATCGACAGTTCAAGATTCCTGTTCTTCAGAATCAGCCCGATAGGCATCATTATAATTGCCGTTAAAGCGACATATGCCAGCATTCTCCAACCTGCACGAATATGCCCGAATCGATTTTTAAACATCTTCTTTATCATGCTGACATCACCACTTTGGTCAAGTTCAGCATCCGGAGTAACGTTTAGTTCATCATTCATTATCTCATTCCTTTTTTTAATTATACATAAATATCTGATCTCTATTCATAACTTAAGGGCAATTAGAATCCGCAATAATCGAAATTAGTTGGGTCAATATATTGGTTCGCGACCCTAATTCAAAAAATAAAAAAGCGCGGCGTAAAACGCCTCCGGCTGCCCGATAAACGGGTAGTGCCCGGACTCCGCGATGGTAACTACTTCAGCTTAAGTCAATGTAGTCTTGATCGCCGATCCTTTTCCCTTATTAAAATATAAATATAATTCGTAATAGATACGTGATACATAGTAAAAAGTTGCAACCCGTTTGTTATGCAAAATTTTGGATCGTTTCAGAAAGTGCTGTTATTAAATGAGGAAGGGGTTTATCCTGCTGAGTAATTGCGGATAGAGACTGTGTTAATTATCTCTCTGTCTTTTTTATGGTGGAAACATTCATCGCTTTCATGATGGGGCATACTTTAGTAAACCCTGTTTTCAGGAAAAACGGGATAAGTATGAAGAATGCAACGAGTCCGTAAAGCGGGAAAGTGCTTTCTCCCATGAAATGCATAGCCACCAGAACTACAATGCCGAAACCTAAAATTATTCTTATTATACTGTCAAGCTGACCTACATTTTTTTCTTCTGCCATTTCAAACTTCCTTTCGGTTGTTAGAAGATACCGCTTTGATCAAAATCCCGCAAGAAAAATGAATAGATCCTGATTTTAGGGGATCAGATAGGAAAGTTCACTATATGTTCACTAATTTCTTGACACGTTGGATTTTGCTCTGTAAGTTAAAGGTGAACAAAAAGCGTTATAGGGAGGTGCAGATCAGGATTTAACCTTGCTGTCATTCAGAGGAGCGAAGTGACGAAAGAATCTCAATATTTAAGCAGCAGGAGAGGTTGGAGATTGCTTCGTCATCCGCCAAGTGGCGAATTCCTCGCAATGACGGGAGTATAGAAGAGAAAATAAGAGAAAATGTTCATACATTTACACACACATTCGAATTACTCGTTTTGCCGGGGGGCAAACACTATCAGAGAGCTATGCACAGCCGCAAAAGTAGCGGGAATGGAGAAACTCGCCCTCACAGACACCAACGGTCTCTTCGGGATGCACTGGTTCCTGAAAGCCGCCAAAGAAGAGGGTGT
>CBDUTM010000476.1:0-1663 GCA_965369985.1 uncultured bacterium
CGGAAGGAACCCACGCACAGGCGCGGCAATTCAAATTCCGGCTACAACAGTACCGAAGTTCAAAGCAGGGAAAGAACTCAAAGCAGCTATCAAAATGTAAGATATTTGCAGGTACGAAATACTAAAGACAGCGAGCACTCAGTGTTCGCTGTCTTTTTTTATATTGGTCAATTATGTATTTCTTAGGATTAGATGGTGGCGGCACTAAAACGAAAGCGGTCCTCTCTGATATTTCAGGCGATCAACTTCGCATAGCGGAGGGTGGCCCCGGAAATGTCTCTAGCCTGGGTCGTGATGATGTTAAAGAAATAATATTTAATCTAATTGAAGATCTATTAGAGGGGGAACCTCTATCACAGATTCAAAACGCTACGCTGTGTCTTGCGGGAATCGGTAGAGAGCAGGAGCGAAGATTGATGAGCGACCTGATCGCATCCGCTGGATTAGCTGAGTTTAATCTAAAGACTGATGCTGAAATACTTTATTTCGCTGCGTTCGATGAGGATGATGCTATCGTTCTCGAAGCGGGAACGGGAGCTGTGTGTATATTAAAATCCGGTGTAGAGTTGAAACAGTTCGGAGGCTGGGGATATCTGCTTGGAGATGACGGCGGCGGATATTCTATTGGAAGAAGCGCTTTGCGTACTGTTCTTCTAGAAGCTGAGCGGACCAGTTCATTGTCGGAGTTTTCCACTCAGATTATGAAATATTTCAATGTTATAAACCCTGAAGAAATTATCACAAAAGTATATGACGCTGAGAGTTCTCAGGCGACGATATCGTCCTGCGCAAAGCTCGTTTGTTCTTTGGCGTTATCCGGTGATCAAGAAGCTATCGCGATCATTGATGAAGCAGCAGCATCTCTGTATGATCTTCTGGTTCATGCAATTGAAGCGGAGAAAGTTGATCCTCCTTATAATATTGCGCTCGCCGGCTCTGTTTTCGGTTTGAACTCACCCGTCCAAATTAAGTTCAAAGAGATTGCTTTAAAATCATCAATGGAAATTAATTATTCAGATATTTTATATACACCGGCAGGGGCGGCTTTATTGCACGCTATAAAGAGTTCAGGAGAAACCATATCCCAATCACTCCAAATTAAACTTAAAGAGCATGCCTTATGAGTCATGGCGGTCATCTTTCGTGGGCTGAAATTGATATCGGAGCTCTGCGCCATAACTATTGGCTTTTAAAAAAGAGAGCCGGCTCCGCCGGAATAATGGCGGTGGTGAAAGCCAATGCTTACGGTCATGGAGCAATAGAAGTCAGTAAAGCCTTCATAGAAGAAGGAGTTGCTATGCTTGCTGTGGCATTCGTTCGGGAGGGACTCGAACTTAGAGATGCAGGGATAAGAACGCCTATTCTTGTTTTCGCCAAACCGTCGGTGGAAACCATTGGTATTCAGCTCCAAAATGATTTGGATGTAACAATTTCTGATATAGAAGATGTAGCATTAGTTTCTTCTACTGCAAAAAAACTTTCATTAACAGCTCGTGTCCACCTAAACATAGATACGGGGATGAACAGGCTCGGCGCTCAATATGATAAAGCAATTGAGACAGCGGAAAACTTATCAGAGGAGAAGGAACTTGAATTTGCTGGATTATATTCTCATCTTTCATCGTCCGATGATATTGATTCAGATACGAGCATAAATCAGATT
>CBDUTM010000477.1:0-1657 GCA_965369985.1 uncultured bacterium
TTATATCAAATTCTCTGTTGGAGAAAAAACTTATTGCCTGCTCTAACATTATAAGCGACATGAAATCAACATTTTGGTGGAATGGAAATATCCAAAAGGAAAATGAGGTATTGATCATTGCCAAATCAACAAAGGCCCTTCTGGATGATATCGTCGCCGAAGTTAAATCTATACACAGCTATGACGTTCCGGAAATATTGGCTATTCCAATTCTGGGCGGCAATCCTGATTATCTTGATTGGATCATCGAGGAAACTAAAAACGAATGAACTTCAGTGTTTATATTCTCGGTTCAGGCACATGTGTACCTCATCGAAGCCGTTCTCAATCCGGCTACTTAATTAATTTGAATGGCAATTATACACTTTTCGATAGTGGGAGCGGAACTCTGAACCGGATAGCATCTGTCGGTGTAGATTATAAAACAATAGAAAATGTTTTTTATACCCATTTACATGTTGATCATATCACTGATTTATTGCCGTTATTGTTTGCAAGAAAATATGATCCGTTAAATAAAGAACCGGCTGATCTGAATATTTACGGCCCGATCGGAATTATAGATTATCTGAAGAAAATTGAATCGATCGGGGGCAGCTGGGTCTATAGCAAGAATAGTTCGATCAATGTTATCGAATTAAAACCGGGAATGGAAATTGATATTCGCGGCGGCAAGGTAATTCCTCATGCTACCTATCATCAGCCAAACAGTCTCGGCTATCGGATTGAAACCGCAGATGGCGGTCTGTTCAGCTATACGGGCGATACGGAAGCGGGAGATAGTCTGTTAGGTCTGCTTGCTAACGCTGATCTTGCGATTTCGGAATGTTCGTTTCCGGATGACAACAGGAAACAGGGGCATTTCACTCCGACTGCTCTTTCCTTAGTAGCTGAGAAAGCAGCTGTTAAGAAGCTTCTGCTGACTCATTTATATCCCGAAATGGATGATATTGATGTTCTTTCACTGATCAAACAAGAATTTAGCGGTGCTGTGGAAATAGGTGAAGACTTAAAAGAATATCTTATCCGCTAACGCGGCTTACTTGTAAATCACTCCAATCCTAATTATATTGTCCGAATAATTAAGTTTAATTAAGTCTGGTGTATTAATTTGAGGAAGATCGGATACATATTTCCTATTTCGTTTTTGGCTTACCTGTTATTTTTGATCATTACTAATGAAGCGCCTATAGATAAATTCCATCGGATAGCAATATTTATCCATTTTCTCAACACCACTATCTGGACGGTAATACTGGCTTCTGCTTTAAAATTTTATGTGAAATACTGGCAAATGCGTCAGCGGGGCGGAGCAGCTTTTATATATTTTATTCTGGCAATCGCGGGAGCTACGCTTTTAACTAACGAGACGTATATGCTCTTTAATTCCTTGTATAGTACGGGCAGCATATTAGCAGAAGATGGGTTTTTTAGCTTAAAAGTACCCTGGCTGACGGCAAAACTTTCAATAACTGTCGGTGGGTTAGGAATTATTTATCTGTTTATTCAGGGGCAAATAGATAAAATGTCTTTTCAGTCGTCAACGGATGACCTCACAATGCTTCCTAATAGACGCTATCTTGAAGAATTATTTAAACGGGAGCTCTCAAGGACCAAGAGACATGAACTGCCTATGAGCTGTGCTATGATAGATATA
>CBDUTM010000478.1:0-1653 GCA_965369985.1 uncultured bacterium
AAAAAATGATTTCTATTGTTACGGTGCAAGTATGATGACAGCAAACATATTTGGTTGTCATAGGACTATGATAAGAGAATCTCGTATGTCGGGTCAACCGGCATGGTGGAATATAGGCAAGTTTAAGGGCGACAAATACAATATTGATAAACCACAAATTGCTAATCATATATTTAATAAACTTAAACCATACAGATTTTGTCCGGCATTGAAATATTCAAAAATCAAGAGAGCAATTAACGCGATTCCAGATTTGGTAGACCCTAAAACTGACAGAATATTTTACAGAGTTGGTGATAATATTGAGCCTAATATGGTAGCTATAGAAATTGTCAATGGTTCATCATACAGAATTTTAGAAGGGGAAGAAGAAATCGCACCAGGAGTATATATATCCTCTCTATCAATTCCAGTATCCCCATTCTATTTAGTTGTTCTTAACGCTGCAATGAACGAATCATCTCCTAGAAATCGAAAAGATTTACTCGATTGAGCTCATAATGATATTCGTTCAACAAGAAAAAACAATTCTTCGTTTGACAGCTTATCTTATATAGTGTAAATTCCCGCTGTACTGTTTTTATGATCTTAAGCAAGGGGGAAATATCAAGCGATCTATAGGAATTTTCGATATAAGCAGTCGATGTCCACTCAGGTGCACCCACTGTTATTATTATTCAAATAACCAGAATATTCCTGCAGAACTGTCCGACGAAATATACCTGAATAAGCTTAAGCAGGTCAGAGACCGATACGGGATACGATCCGCTTTCTGGGTAGGCGGCGAGCCGTTATTGCGATTAAACCTGCTGAGACGAGCCATAGAGCTATTTCCGAGAAACGCTATCGCGACTTCAGGGATTTTACCAATCCCCGAAAATCTAAACGCCTCGAAACTAATATCAATCGATGGACCTGAACTGATACATGATTCCATACGCGGCAAAGGCTCATTTGCAAAAGTCATGCTGAACATAGAAAAAATGCCGCCCGGATCTTTCGCGATATTCACTGTTCTAACATCGGATTCGATAGAACAGATAACAGCCTTACCGGAGCTCGTGAATCGAACAGGCGCTTTGGGAATTTTGGTCGGATTCCAGGTTTCGGGAGGGGGGATATCACCGCAATTAAACATAGATTTACGAGAGAGAGCAGTGGATCTACTTCTTAAAATGAAAATAACAAATCCGGATGTATTACTTAATAGTGAGAGATCGATCGAACTATTCAGGCCATGTCATCAAAAAACTGTTGCGATGAATTGCATTTATAAGAGTTCTGCAATTTCATTCGATGTTCGGTTAAGGATCAAAAAACCATGTACTTTTGAAGGTAACGCGGATTGCAGTTCATGCGGATGTCCGATGGTGATGATACATGAGGCAAATAGGAGTGGAGATAAAGAGAGTGCAAAATTATTACACGCACTATTTCCGAAAAAAAGCAGTTTCTCAACTGTCGAGGCGGAGGTTTTATAATGAATTTCAATAAACGGTTACAGCGGAAAATAACGATGACCGTGCTTCAAAGGCAGTGCATGCTGATAATCACACTTCTATTGACCCTTGCTCTTCTCACAGGTTGGCCAAGATTTAGGAATGATGTCATGAGCCTTGATTGGTATGTGTATGTTATTTTGGCAGTTATTTT
>CBDUTM010000479.1:0-1651 GCA_965369985.1 uncultured bacterium
CTTTACATTTTCAAACTCCGCGGTTGTGCACGGAACAAACCGATCATCGTCATTTGTAATAATCGCCAGACCATAATCGAGATTATCATTAATAACTTTAACAGCATCACGAAATGTCTGATTCTCACCGATGATAAGTTTCTGAAAATTTATTCCTTTTGGAGTGTTCACAATCTATTCCACATCCAAGTGATTAACCTATTTAATATTATTACAATTAAGTTTAATTTGCTTAGGTAAATATGTATTTTCACGCACAGAGAAGCAAGCAGTTTCTGACGAAAGATACATCCATAAACAGTCAGCATAAAAACTGCTCTACCTTGATATCACCGCTCAGTAATTACAAGATAAAAAGAAACTAATTCGTCTAAATTCATAGCGTTGGTATTTCCACATTTGTACAAATCTAAGTTTGATCTTCATTATTCTGTCAAAAAAGGTATAAAATTTTCCAACATTTTATACAGTTTATATGGTAGGAGTTGTATTTTCAACCAATACCTTTGATATTTCCCTGTATAAATATCCCACCAGAAACCAGAACAATCCCATAATCTGCTGAGATTCAAATATTGTAAAATTTATTGCCAGCAGAAATAAAAAAAGAACTACTGCTGGTAGCGCCCGCAAATATTTTATATTGGTTGTCTCCGATCGATCTCGATATTTAGACGAAAAAAAATAACACCTCCACAATATGAAGAGAAAAAAAAGAAGACCTATAAATCCGGTTTCAGTATAAATAGGTACCCATGCAGGCATTCCTGCTAAATAACCTCCGAGTTCAGATACCTCTTCATAGATATCTCTTATACCGAAAAAAGTGGAAGCACTGCTACCCCACATACCGGGACCTACTCCAAAAAGATAAGAATTATTTGAGATAATCTCCTGTAATCCATAAGCCATCACTGTAAGTCGCATTGAACCAGCCTCGTCTTGCGCCTTCACGTTGGTAAATATATCAAATTCCTCTGAAAGATTAGACCCGAGCAAGGGCACTAGAATTATGATTAATAAAACTGGAACCGTAAATTTCCGAAGAAGCTTGAACGGATTTTTATATATTAAAAAAGCGGCGAGAGGAAGAGCTATGAATGCGGTTCTGAAGCTAGGTATCAAAAAAAGGTAGAATAGCATATACAGTCTTGAAGTGATTTTACGTTCCGGAGTAGACTGCGCTTCTACTAAAGTCAATAAGATTAACATTCCGGATATAGTTGCAAGAATGTAATGTTTGCCGTGCCCGTATATTCCGTTGGCAAAATCGAATATCCATAAAGTACCGCTTATATCTTCTATACCACCAAAAAAATAAGAATTAATTTGCGATAAAATAATTATTATTAGGTTAACCGACATTAGAAACCATATTAACTTCCAAACTCTTTCAAGAGCAGTCTCTTTCCAATCATACAAAATCACTACATAGAATAACATCATCATCTGGAGATTCGCTCGAAGTCCGAATAAGGCAATTACCGGATTAACTTCATTTATTAACATGGAAAATACGCCCACGCCAAGATATAAAAATAGCGGAAGTAAAATAGGATCTGAAATTCGATTTTTTTTCGTCACACTGTAATACTTACTCAACAGCACCCGTATCAGCATCAATACAAGTAGAAACTCATCAAAATATTCA
>CBDUTM010000480.1:0-1649 GCA_965369985.1 uncultured bacterium
CGACCCATGTTTCAAGACTGTTGATGTTGAGAACCGATTCAGCCGGACCGTTTGCGCCGGATGATCTAGCCTGTCGAATAGGAGCGCGTGATCTCTTTCCATTGTCTGCCTCCTGGGCGATAGCTGTACTCAATAACAGCAAGTTGATCAGTATTGATAAGAGAATTATATGCCTAAGTCGCCTGATTTCAATTTCCTTAGATGTATTTTTATCTTATAATTTTTACTTATAATTGGTATTACTCATAAGTCTGGTCACTTCAAAGACATCTCAAATTCGGAACTTAGTTTCGAACTATTCTTCATTGATACGTCGTTTTATCAAGACATATTAAATTTAAAATTTAATTTTCTCATTTGTAAAAACGCTATATGCTTAAATTAAAGAGAATTATATGAAATTATACTATATTACTTCGTACTTTGTTCCGGCACTACCGAAATCTGATTTGGTAGAATTAAAATCTCCCTCCTACGGATGAGGAATCTTAGCTGTTTACACTATATTGAGCAATAAGTACTTCCGATATACGGTTCTTATATAAATTCGTTAATAAATACTTGACAGATTAGATTATAACTATATATTGGTGGGTACAATCAGATTCATTATATATCGTGGTATTTCTTAAGGGGCTATTGCCCGAAGAAGCATAAATGGGAGTTTTCTACTGAAGCAGATAGGTTTAATTGCAATTATTTTTATTATCAGTATCAGCATCAATGCTCAGGCACAGTCTACGGGCAAAATTCAATTCTCTTCTGATCTTATTTCCGGAAATAACTCTTCCCGCAGCTTCCCCGCTTACGCTAATTCACATATAAATTACAATGTCGGGGCACTCTCATATGGATACACAGAATTTAATCAATTATTTAACCAGAAATATTCAGTTGACAGCTACTTCCCGGCATACTATTCATCTGATGATTTTAAGAAGAGTGAAAAGAGCGATGTTTCAGTTGGGAAGATCACACTTGAAATTTTGTCCGGCTTCGCCGGTGGCATCATATTCGAAGGCATGAGCGCAGCTTTAATCAATGGTTTATATTCTAACGAATGTGGATTCTTCGGTGAAGGTCCATTTGCGTGTTCGATACTGTTTTACAATTATGGAGTCGGAACCGCATTCGGCGTCTATTTTATAGGGAGTGACGGTGAGCTAAATAAGAAATCTGCGCTGGTGACTCTGCTCGGAGGGGTTATTCCGATGGGGATCGCTATTATTTGGGCACATAAATCTGATTCATTAGCACAACTATATCTTGCTTATATCATCCCTCCCATCGGCGCGACAATTGCCTTTAACATATTCGATAGATAGATTTCAGCTATATACTTTTAATTCGAGCCGGTGCAACTTTATGATTTATTTGAATCCTAGAAGTGGGCCTAAGTGGAATCGAACCACTGACCTCACGCTTATCAGGCGTGCGCTCTGACCGACTGAGCTATAGGCCCATAATCAAAAAAGCCCGAGACCTACCGGAACCTAATCCTGCAGAGACCCTCGGACTCTAAAATGACAAACATGGTATGTGCGTTTTTAGTCGATAACAATTTGACCTAACATTGAACTCCTGCGAGTTCAAGTCTCCCTAGAAAGGAGGTGATCCAGCCGCACCTTCCGGTACGGCTACCTTGTTAC
>CBDUTM010000481.1:0-1647 GCA_965369985.1 uncultured bacterium
ATAGGTATTACTGTTTCAAATTTCGGTACCATAGGAGACTGTTTTGTGACGCAAAGCCCTGAAGATCTTCCTTCTGCTGAATACCCGCTCGGTTCGGGCATTGAGCATATGTTTAGCGGTGGGATATGGGTAGGAGCCCGGACGTCGGAAGGTCAGATTCTCGTAACCACCGGAGCAGTGGATGTACCATCAATATCTTCAAGGATCACCGCAGGGTTTGAATATACAAATACTGCTGATCCTGATGACAAGCTACTGGAACGCTCTACTATCATAGATTCACCATTTTTCAGTGAATCGGCAGTCAGCCACCAGGATTTTGTAGCTGAATTCGCCGATACGAATACGAAAATACCTAATCCTTCCGAACCTGATCCGCTAAAATGGGAGACGATCGCAAGTCATGTTCCGCTTGGAATAGCAATTAGGCTAGAAACATTCGCTTGGAATTTTCCCTTTGCTGATGCCTTTGTAATAATGAATTACTCTATAAAAAATGTGCGAAAAGATAATACCCCTTTAAAAGACGTATATGTAGGTATTTGGGCAGACTTAGTGGTACGAAACACGACCATAACGTCACCGCGAGTTGGCGGTCCATTCTTCCAGCATGTCGCGAACGGGTATATTGATTCACTCCAAACTGCCTATGCATATGATTTTGACGGGGATCCAGGATTTACTGATGACGGTCTGTATGGTTCACTAAAGTTACTTGGTGCCACAGCGGACGCAACAGATGATGTTTATCGGTTCACGAGCATTTATAACTCCTGGTTATTCCGAAATAATGATGATCCACTCTTCTTTTCCCCTACGACTGATATTGAGCGTTACGATAAGATGTCTGTGGACAGTCTGTTTATTCATAGTGTTATTCTTCCAAGCCTCGGATCCGGCCCCGGAAATTTTATGACATATATCGGCACAGGACCATTTGAGCACATACTTCCCGATGAAGATAGAAATCAAAATGGTATACTTGATCCGGGTGAGGACGGTGTTTGGGAAGAACAGATGGATGGATCATTTAAATTCAGTGCAGGAGGCGGTAATAACGAACTTGACGATCATTCCATAAACGTTGTGTTTGCATTCGTGGCGGCGGCAAAAGCAGGCACTGATGATCGCAAAGAAGATACTTTTGCTTCGAAACGACATCTTATTACTAATGGTGGTTGGGCGAAAAGGGCATACAACGGTGAAGATAAAAATGAAAATAATATACTTGATGAAGGAGAAGACATAATAAATCCCGGTGTTCTGGATAGGTACTTGCTTCCTACTCCTCCATTGCCGCCGGAGGTAAAGGTTATTCCGGGAGATGGACAGGCTGAAATATTTTGGAGTAAGAGGTCAGAAAATTCGATAGATCTATTATCAGGTGAAAAGGATTTTGAAGGTTATAGAGTCTACAGAACTCAGATAGCATCTGACAGGCCCGGCAGCAGTCTTTTAAGTACCTTTTCAAATATTCTTCAAGTAGATAAAGTTGATTCGATCGGCTATGATACAGGATTAGATATTGTACGCCTGGCTTCGCCAGTTACTTTTCCGGGAGATACCGTAGAATATTTTTATAAGATCAGAGAAACAAATCTCAATAACGGTTGGCAATATGCTTATTCAGTGACAGCTTTCGATAAA
>CBDUTM010000482.1:0-1640 GCA_965369985.1 uncultured bacterium
ATCGATTCACTATTGAAAATGATGGAAAGATAACAATTCCGGGCGCTCTTGATATTGGCGGAATTCTCTCCGGTGATGGTAGTGGTTTAACTAATCTTAGTGAATCACAAATTACTGACCTTACTCATTTCACAACCGAAGATGAAACAGATCCTATCTTTGTAGCTTGGAATAGGTCAGACGGGATATTAATAACCGAATCACAGATCAGCGATTTATCACATACTCCTGCTTTTGATGGTGATATTCCGGAGATTTACAATTCTCTCGGCCTTTTTAAGATTCAACCGGATGTACAGGGGGATGTTGAAGTATTCGGAGATACTAATGTTGGTAATAGTGAAAACAGTAAAATATTCAAAATTTGGCGACGAGCTCAAGAAGGCAATGATTACATTCGATTTTATATAAGCGCCAATAGAACTTGTTATATTCATTCGAGTAATGTATTGACTTTACAAGCACAAAATCCTTTTATAATCAATTCTGTTACCGAAGATGTAACTTTTAAAGTTGGCGACAACGCAGGAGTAAAGAAATTCTATTTTAAAGATAGCGATAATAATGATTTAATGACATTGGATAGCAACGGTGTTCTCACCCTTGATACAAATAATGGGGCTTATTTAAATTTGGTCAGAGGTACACAGAATACAATCAGCAATTTTTTTGACTCAACATATACCGACCTCAGATTTGAAGGGGAAAAGGATTATAATAGAATAGGAACATGGATAAATAAACCCTTTCAGATTGTCACAAATTCTATAGAAAGAATTATTATTGATCAATATGGTAGGGTAGAAATGACTAATTCACTTACTGTTGACAGTGATATTACGGTTATGGATGATATTCTCGCCTATGGAGACGTAGCAGCAAGAAATCATGTAGTACGGCGCGCGGTTGTATTTGAAGATAATTCAACTCAAGAAGAGGCTGCAGAAAGGCATTTCTCTCAAGGACATACTCATACTGCAATTTACAACAATGATTGGTATGATGCCGACGCAGAGAACGCGTCACAGCGTGATATGCATTTTAGCCCAGACGGCTTAACAATGTATATAATTGGTTTGGCGAGCGGTGGAGCAGGAGATTGCTGTATATGGGAGTATTCTTTAATGATCCCTTGGGATTTATCAACAGTAGGCTCACCTACTATAGAGAATATTGAGACTTATGGGTCTAACCAGGTCGGTTTATTTATTGATATAGACGGTCGAAGATTATGGACAGTGTGCACAAGCAACGATACCGTTATTGAATATTCAATGAATCCCTGGAATATCTCAAGTTTATCATGGGTACAAGCCAAAGACATATCAGGACAAGATTCTTCTCCCTCTGCAATATTTTGGAGTGCAAACGGAGATAGATTATTTATAGCAGGAGACGGCGACAATGATATTGTCGCATTTTCTATAGTTAACGAATGGGATATATCTGGTTTATCATGGTTTCAGGATTTCGGAACAGATATTGACGCTCCAACAGGACTACATTTTAGCTCAGATGGGCGCAGAATGTATGTTATGGACGGAAGCGCCGAGGATGATATCCATGAATTTCACTTATCTTCTCCCTGGATGATTGAGAGTGCAAGGCTTGTCAATTTATTTAATGTAAGTGCAGAGAAC
>CBDUTM010000483.1:0-1623 GCA_965369985.1 uncultured bacterium
ACCTGCGTTGGTGGAAGCGGATGTTGTCAGGTTATTACCACATTCTTCTTCGGACGACCAAAAAAAGTACCGTGATGAAGAAGAGCTTACTTCAGATAGTAAACGTGATCCGATAATCATTCTAAAAGATATCCTTCTCCGCGAAAAAGCGATAACAGAATCTCAAGACGCTTCGATAAGTAGCGCTGCGGTAGCCGATGCAACCAAAGTTACCGAGCTAGCATTCGCAAGAGAAGAAGCCGGGGCTGAAACAGCAACAAGATATGTTTATGATGAGAGTGGAAAGACGGATTCATTTGAATATGAAAAATCAGAACCGTCAGGGGAGCCTGTGGTTATTGTGGATGCGATCAACCATGCTCTACACGAAGAGATGGATCGTGATCATAAAATAATAATGTTCGGGCAGGATATAGCAGATGGAAAAGGCGGAGTTTTCACTGTAACCAAAGGACTGTCCACCAAATTTGGATCGGATAGAGTATTCAACAGTCCTCTTGCAGAGGCGAGCATTGTAGGAGTAGCCATCGGTTTAGCTCTCAATGGCTTTAAACCTGTCGTGGAGATACAATTCGCCGATTATGTCTGGACAGCTATGATGCAGATAAGGAATGAACTTTCCACAATGCGATACCGCTCCAATGACGCCTGGGAATGTCCCGTGGTACTAAGAATTCCGTGTGGAGGATATATTCACGGTGGACTTTATCACAGTCAGAACATTGAAGCAATATTTGCCCATATTCCGGGCATCAAGATCTGTATGCCTTCCAACGCGGCGGATGCCAAGGGACTTCTTAAAACGGCAATTCGGGGTAAAGATCCTGTCATATACCTGGAGCACAAGGGGATTTATCGTCAACCATTCGCTAAATCACCCGAACCGGATGAAGATTATCTGGTTCCGTTCGGTAAGGCAAAAGTCGTCAGGGAAGGAAGTGACCTCACTATAGTCACATACGGCGCAATGGTCAAACGTTCTCTTGATGCGGCTGACAAATTTAATCAGGAGTCGGGAGTGTCAACTGAGATCATTGATATCAGATCAATTGTACCGCTCGACCTGGAAACCATATTGACTTCGGTGGAAAAAACATCTCGCCTGCTGATAGTGCATGAAGACACTATCTTTCAAGGATTCGGTGCTGAAATAGCGGCTCAGATCTCAAATAAAGGATTCAGTTTTTTAGATGCGCCTATCGCGCGCGTAGCGGCGATGCATACTCCTATTCCTTATGCTCCGATTCTTGAAAACATGATATTGCCTGATACTGACGATATTTTAGATGCTTTAAAGTCGCTTTCGGAATATTAATAAAACAGACTTGATGATGGAAAAGACAAGTGGCTAAGCTGCATGAACATCAGGGGAAAGTTCTCTTCAAAGAAGTGGGAATACCTGTTCCTGAAGGTTTTTTAGCAAGCACTCCGGACGAAGCAGCCGAGATCGCGAGTAAACTTAAATCTCATGTTGTGATCAAGATGCAGGCATGGACAACTGGAAGAGCCGGTTTGGGAGGGATAAAATTCGCCGATTCCCCAAAACAGGCACGAGATGGAGCTGCCGATATTTTAGGTAAAGAAATAGATAATTTTGTTGTTGAAAATGTGCTGATTGAAAAG
>CBDUTM010000484.1:0-1613 GCA_965369985.1 uncultured bacterium
ACCAGTAATACACTCAATTATCACAATTTTGCTTATGACAGGCACAACGTTCGCTCAGACCGAAATCGATGAGGAAAAAGACATTATTCGTTTTTCTCCTGTTGTAGTTACCGCGAATCGGATCGAAGTTCCGTTAGACAGAGTATCAAGTTCGGTAACTCTAATAACAGCAGATGCTATCGAGAAGCAGCAGGTGAATGATGTTTCCGAAATATTGAGGAACGTTTCCGGTATTGATATAGTTCGTACCGGCTCTCCCGGAAAAATCACATCCCTGTTTATGAGAGGATCCAACAGTAATCATACACTTGTCATACTCGATGGTGTTCAATTAAATGATCCGCTGGGTGCCGGATTTGATTATGCAAATCTAAGTACGGATAATATTAAAAATATTGAGGTCGTGAGAGGAACACAGAGCACACTGTACGGTTCAGAGGCAATTGGAGGAATAATCAGTATCACCACTAAAAATGGTTCCAATGACTTTAAATTGTCGGCAACTGCAGAGGCTGGATCATTCGGCACTTTCAAAGAATCAGGAAATATTTCCGGTTTTACTAACTCATTAAATTACGCTCTCTCGTTCTCTCAATATGACACAGACGGTTTGTTTGATAACGATGATTATTCACGTTCAACGTTTTCCGCCAATATTTCTACTGATATTAACGCTGATACTAAACTCTCATTCATCGGTAGACTGTCTGATTCAGAAGGAGGAATTCCCGGAAAGCAATTTGTTACTTTTGACCCAAACGCGAGGTCTGCTAATACAACAAAATCGGGTTCACTTTCGTTCGTTCAGAAAGTCTCTTCAAAATGGCATCATAAATTCAGTATCTCTCGCTCTGAAGGAGATATCGATTTTGACAATTCGCTCGTAGAAGGTGATTTAGATCCATTCGGAGCAGATTCGTCGGAATTAGGGTCATCAATAAGTTCCTTTGATTGGCAGAATGACTTTCATATTAGCCCATATTTAGTTATCACATCAGGAATAGAATGGGAAGAACGACAGGGAAAAAGAAGATCTACTTTCGCTACGTTTGATAATTTGACCAATACCCGTTCTATTTATTTATTGAACCATATTAGAATTAACGATGATTTCAATATATCTGTTGGTGGCAGGTCCGATGATCACAGCACCTTCGGAAGAAGCAATAACTTTCGTATTGCTTCAGCCTATATCTTTTCCAACTCAATCGATAACGAAACTAAGATAAGAGGCAGCATCGGAACGGGATTTCGCACCCCGTCTATTAACGAGCTTTTTTGGCCGGGTTCAGGAAATATCAATTTGAAACCCGAGGAAAGCACAAGTTTTGAATTGGGAGTGGAGCAGAGATTTTCTGAAAATAAATACGTCATTTCAATTGAACTGTTCAAACTTGACTTTAAGAATCTTATAGCATTTGGTTCTTCTTGCTTCTGTTCGGAGAATATCAAAGTTGCAGAAACTAAAGGATTGGAACTTCGATCTCAAGCAAAATTGAATTATCAATTGTCAGCTTCCGGAAATTATACGTTTCTCGAAACTGATAATAATACTACAGGTGACCCATTAGTAAGAAGACCAAAACACAGCGGAGGATTGAACATATCTTACA
>CBDUTM010000485.1:0-1609 GCA_965369985.1 uncultured bacterium
AAAGGAGGCTTAAGTTGCCTAAAAACAGTTATTTCCAATTGGATGATATTGAGAGCTTTAAAAACACGCTGAAGCAAAAGGATGAATCTCCCGAATGGTTGCTTGAAATCCTGGACCATCTCGAAGAAATAAAGAAGCTGATCCCCCCTGAAGAAGATGAAAATCGTTTTGTAGTTGAATATATATATCCACATTAAGAGAACTAAGGCCAAAATAAATGTTCTTCCGGAACGACAGAAGCCCGATTCCAATAAGAGAAAAAACCACCGGTATATTCAGAGTTCTTTGCATAGGCGATTCTCTTACTTACGGTCAGGGAGTTCATTTCGATGAATCACTTCCGTCTCGGCTCGAATACGAACTGAACCGGTCGTTATGGAATGAACGCGTTGAAGTCATCAACGAATCAAACTGTGGATATTCATTTTTCGATGAAGAAGCGCTGTTTGAATTTCGGGGAAAGCAACACGATCCCGACCTACTGTTGATCATCTTGTGCAGTAACGATACGGAACTATTCGGCGCAAATGGGAATTATTCGGAACATATAAAAACGAATTGGGAACCCGATGGTTCTGTATATCCTTATTTTAAATCATCGTTTAGCGCATTTTGCGAAAAAGTCAATGAAAATGGTGTTCAGACTTTAGTCTCTTATTACGATCTGACAAATTCCAAAGAGGAAAAAATATATTCATCTATGTTAAGCGATCTTTGTAAAAGTAATGATATTGAATTTATTGATCTTTCCACTTCGTTTGAGGGGATGGACCCAAAATCACTGAAGGTAAGCGAAGCTGATGCTCATCCTTCACCGCTCGCACATCAGATAGCGTCCAAAGAACTCGCTAGGCATATCCTGAGGAAGAAATTGATAGGTCTGGACGAAAAACCGTTACCTGAAACATCTCTCTATTCCAATTATAGTAACGATGCCGAGCAAATGTTTAAAAAGGGTTACTCTGTCAGGGAGATAATATCTAAAACCACTGAATTGTTAGACCTCAAGCATAATTCGAGGAACCGAGTAAAATTATCGGACGAATTGCTTTTGAATGACAAAGATTTTGCTGTAGTCAGAACGAAATGGGAAAAATTGCAGAAACAGAATTGGCGTTTATTATCCCTTGAAGCGCTTGCGGCATCACTTGAAATTAATGGATCTTCTATTTCCAGCGACGCAAAATCAATTGAAAACCATTATCGCATACTGAATAAAAAAATAATAGTATTAATGTCTGATCTCAGCAGCGGCAAAAATGGTAAAGGACCTTTTGTGTATGATGATGCGGATGATGAGTCTTTTGTATCTACTTTAATGGAATCCGCAGCTGTTCTTGACAAGTCCGGAAATGAGATAGATTCGATACTGGCTCAGATTGAAAATTTTATGAGCAATTTAGAGAATTTAGCATTGGACAAATCACCCGATATGGATCTGTTGAATAAGAATCTGGAAGTTAGATTTGAAATAGTAAAATCTACTATCCTGAATTATTGTACCGAATCACTTATGCTTTTAAAGGCGTTGATGTAAATTGAGATCGGAAGAGCACACTACTGAAATCAAGTCACTGACGAATATAGCGTATGACGTCATCTGCTTTAT
>CBDUTM010000486.1:0-1603 GCA_965369985.1 uncultured bacterium
CCTTTCGTTCCTTTCCAACCGCTGTGCACGGTGCCTATAGCGCCATTTTCAGGGTCATATAGGAAAATCGGAAGACAATCAGCCGCACTGACTATAAGCGAAAGCCCTCCGGTCTGCGTAAGCAAACCATCTGTTTCTTCATATACTCCGGCACTGTCTATATTACGCACTGTCAATGAATGAACCTGTTTTCCGATTGCCTTGTTATCTTCAATACCTCCTGATTCTTCAAGAAATATCTTTCTGTTCTCATTCACATTTTCCTGATCCGCATACCTGGTGTGTCCCAAATTAAAATTTCCTGCCCCTCCGATATAATTATCATGATGCCTTGTGCTGAAAACGCATCTGATCTCTTTGCGATTTTTGAAAATATTGAATTCCCAGAAACGGATGTTTCCGGATGTTGAAAAGGGCATTACTGTAGAATCAGTTCAATTTTTCTATAGTTTTACTTTCAAACTTAAGAATGTGCATAAAATCGTTCACTCTTTTGGATTCCCCGGTAAAATCTATATTTCCCGCTACTCCCCTATAACTGCTTACACCGTTTAATTTTTCTATAAACCTATTTCGGGTACTTACCTTTTGGCTCACTATATCAAGCACAAGATTTAAACAATCGTATCCGAAAATATCCGTTCTATAAGGCTCTTCTCCATATAATTCGTTATATCTAGCTTGAAGAGCAAATAATTCTTCATTTCCTGAACCGCGATAAATGTCAGAACTGAATATCGTTCCATCTAAGTATCTTGATATATCTCTGTCGTTCAGCAGTTCCTCGTCATACCAATTTTGTCCGCCTAATATCTGTGTTTTAAAATTCCAAAACGCAAATTGCGGCGCTACGTACTTTATCTCACCGAATTGTATCGGCAGATAAAAACCATCAATTACGTCGAGAATTATCTTACTTGAATCGACCTCTTCAACTGGTTTTGACAGGTCTGCGAGCATTACCATTACTAATGAATCAGAGAGAGTGGAGTCCGCAAGGATTTCAGCTGAATCGGGTGGAACTTCTGTTGGAAATAATTCCTCATGTATTCTGAAACCGATTCGCCTGAACTGACTGAATTGTAACCGCAGATTCTCCGGAATTCCATAATACCAGCTTTGCGCTACAATCTCTCCTCCTAATCTATCGATTTCACTTGCGAAGCTGTCGGTCATTTCTTTTCCGTAATTGTCTGCAGGGGAAAGAATTGCTATCCGCTTTAAACCTAAAGAGTCAACCGCAAATTTTGCTAACGATCTTCCCCTTACTGTCAAATCTGAATTGGCTTGAAAGGAATATGATCCCAATCCGGAAATGCCTTCTTTTGTAGCTGTCGGTGATATCATTGGTAATCCAAAACTATTCGCTATTGCTGCTGCGGCAGTAGCGTTGTCGGAATTCATAGGTCCTATAACGGTGAGAATTGAGGGGTCTTCGGCAAATCGTATCATTGACTTTACAGTTTTTACCTGATCCGATTCGTTATCAATTATTGTCAATTTAATTTTTCTTCTGACTTCCTCCGGTTGTTCATCATAAGCTGTCTTAATTCCTCTAAGGATGTTCATTCCATTTTCGGAGTTATCTCCAGTTAACGGCAGT
>CBDUTM010000487.1:0-1599 GCA_965369985.1 uncultured bacterium
CTGCCGCGCGAATCTTACCCTGTCCCAGTAATTCTCTGAATTCGAGAAATGTTTTAGCCGCATCTTCAGGGTAGTCCGAAGATTGCAATTTCGAAAGATCTTCTATCTTTTCTCTGAGCACCGCGATCATATTAAATAAGTCCTGACGATTTGAGGATCTCATCCATTTTTTCTTTGCTGCCGATTTCTAATGAGAGCATAGGAAGTCGGTATGTCTCGCTTATCATTCCCATCTTCGAGAGTGCATATTTAACAGGAATAGGATTACTCTCTATAAAGTTTGCTTCCATCATCGGAAGCATTTTATCTTGCAGATCCTGCGCTTGTTCTAAATTCCCGGAGAGCGCCGAACTTACTAATTCCGACATATCAGACGGCATTTCATTGGCAACCACTGATATAACGCCGACTCCTCCCGAAGCAATTATCGACAACGTCAAAGCATCATCGCCTGACAGAACAAATTCATTTTCAGATTTAATTTCCAACACTTTTTGTATCTGTTTCAAATCCCCGGATGCTTCTTTGATGCCGACGATGCCGGGCAGTCCAAAGAGGCGCACAACCGTTTCAGGTAAGATGTTTGAGCCTGTCCTGCCGGGGACATTATAAATGATCAGCGGTATGTCCACTTCATTGCTGATGGATTCAAAATGCCTGAAAAATCCTTCCTGTGTGGGTTTATTATAGTAGGGTCCGACTATCAAGGCAAAATCCGCGCCGCATTCTGCTGCTATCTTAGTTCTTTGTATAGTCGATAAAGTGGAATTACTGCCTGTTCCTGCTATCAAAGGATACTCATCTCCGGCAATAGTCCGGGCTCGGGAAAGCATCTTCGTCAGCTCATCCTCCGTGATAGTGGGACCTTCTCCCGTAGTACCGGATATAAGTATCGACGAAGTTCCGTTTTGTAGATGAAACTCGATCAATCCGTCAAAGGCAGGGAAGTCTAATGCTCCGGTTTCATCAAATGGAGTAACCAGGGCAACGATTGAGCCGTATAATTTTTTAATGTCCATCAAACCTTGACACCAATTCCGTACACATCTGCTATATAGTCATTAAAATTCAATATTCCTGATCTCCCTTTCAGCCATTCTGCAATAGCTATCGCTCCAACTGCGAAGGCGCTTCTGTCTTTCATTTCGTGCCGTAATGAGATCGTATCCACTCCGGATTCAAATGAAACCTCGTGAACACCCACCACATCATTTATCCGTTCTGAAGTTATCCGCAAAGCAGCTCCGGAGATATTTTCTGTCGGGGGACCGGAATGAATAGATCTCTTTGAAGAAGATTGCGATATAATATCTTCAGAGATCGTCAGCGCTGTTCCACTTGGGCTGTCAAGTTTCTTAATATGATGGATCTCTTTTACGGATATATCGTATCCTCCTAAGCCGTCAAGCAATTTCGTCGAATTCTTTATTATCAGCCTGAAAAGATTAACTCCGATAGAGAAGTTTGATGCAACGAAAAGAGCGCTGTCTAACTTATCGCTAATGCCGCTTAAGATATCTTTGTCCCATCCGGTGGTACCGATAACAATATTTACTTTTGCTTGAGCAGCGATGGAAATGGTGGCCGGTACGGTCTCAG
>CBDUTM010000488.1:0-1598 GCA_965369985.1 uncultured bacterium
GAGGGGGCTTGGGCTTCCGGTAACTCGAGAAGCGCGGAAATGCAACGATATTGAAGAAGCAATAGAATATTTCAGAGAAATGGAAAAGAAGCGAGAGTCACTATCTTTCGAAATTGACGGAATAGTCTTGAAGGTGAACGACTTAAATCTACAAGCCAATTTAGGTCAACGAAGCAGAAGTCCGAGATGGGCGATAGCCGGTAAGTTCAAACCTTCACAGGAAACGACGGTTATTAAATCTATCAGTGTTCAAGTTGGTCGGACAGGCGCGTTGACCCCTGTTGCGGAATTAGAGCCTGTAAATGTAGGTGGGGTTACGGTCAGACGAGCGACTTTGCATAATCAGGACGAGATCGACAGAAAGGACATCCGCGTGGGAGACAGTGTGATTATACAAAGAGCAGGTGATGTGATACCGGAAATCGTCAGCGTTATAACTTCTGAACGGAATAAAAATTCTAAGGCTTATAAAATACCAAATAAATGCCCGGAGTGCAGCGCTCCTGTTGTTCGGCTTGATGGCGAAGCTGTTCATACCTGTCAGAATCCGTCATGCCCCGCCCGCCTCAAAGAATCAATAAAGCATTTTTCGAGCAAAGGAGCGATGGATATTGACGGCTTGGGGGATAAGCTCATTGAGGCATTAGTTGATGACGGATCTTTAAAGAATGTAGCAGATCTCTATTCTCTTACCGGTGAAAAGTTGTCGTCAATGGAGAGGATGGCGGAAAAATCCGCAGGCAATATTATTGAGGCATTGAATAACAGTCGTGAAACAACACTTGGCAGATTTCTATTTGCTCTTGGGATCAGACATGTGGGTGAACTGACGGGTCGGTTGATAGCCGACGAGTATGGTACCTTCGAAAATGTAAAAAATGCGGAGCTGGAATCGCTGGAAAAGGTTGAAGGTGTCGGTCCTGTCGTAGCTCAAAGTGTTTGGAGTTTTTTAAACGAAAAGGAAAATCTAAAGACGATCTATCGGATGATCGAACATGGGATAAATCCAATTCATAAAGGAGGGGACTTCAAGGGGAAATTGGCAGGGCAGACATTTGTAATTACAGGAACACTCGAACAGATGAAACGGCATGAACTAAAAGAGATGATAGAAAGCGCCGGGGGCAAAATGTCATCATCCGTCGGGAATAAAACCGATTATCTTGTAGCAGGTGAAAACGCCGGCTCGAAGCTCACGAAGGCGAAAAATCTTGGAGTAAGAATACTTTCTGAAAAAGAGATTATCGCAATGATTAAAAGTAATTGACGGTATTGTTCTATTATCTTGTAAGAAATTCTGAAGTGTATTATCATAATAAATTATGGAAATATTTTAATAAATGAATGCGCGATTAGATACAAGCGATTCGAGCCATTTACGGAATGTCGGTGTCGGGAAAAGAATCCTCGTAATTGATGACGATAAGTACGCTCGCACAATATCCAAAAAAATCCTAAGAGAATTCGGCTACGAAGTTGATTTAGCTGAAGACGGCATTGAAGGTTTGAAAATGATGATGGAAAATAAACCCGACCTGGTGCTGCTTGATATGATGATGCCGAAATTGAGCGGAAATGAAGTATTAGAAAAAATGCGT
>CBDUTM010000489.1:0-1588 GCA_965369985.1 uncultured bacterium
CACGGACTATAAATACGTTCAGCTCCGCGGCTGTCATACCTTTCAGCCATGCCAGCTGCTGCATTGAGAGAGAATCGGACACTTTAACTTCCGCAAAATATATTTCTCCGTCTTTCTCCAGCAGCAGGTCCGGAGCACCCTTCCGCTCGGTAGATCTGATCAGGCTCAGCAGAGCGTCCTTCGCCGGGTCGTCCAGCGACTGCAAAAGAGCTACCAGCCGGTTGGATGAGGATCTTCGATCTGTCCCGATCCCCCGGAACGCCTCTTTCCAGATTCGATAGGTTGTGCGGATTCCGCTGTAGTTTTCTTCTGCTTTATAATGAGCCAGCACGGCGTCTTCCACATCAGGGAAGAACTTATCTCCCACCCTCCATTCTGACCAGCCCTTACCGCTGTTCACCTTCCGCTCCAATATCATTTTTCTGACTTCAATATCAGGAGGGATCTTCGCCATGGCGCTAACCGATGTCGCTGCGGATCATAGCGTCGATCGCTTCAATAGTTCCCGGAGCATTCCCCTCGGCGCGGTTATTCACGATGGCATACGCTTTCTTCTTCAGATTGATAGCCTCTTTGGCCAGGTCTGCCACATCCCGCCGCATCTTTTCCATCGGCGCCTGCACCTTTGTATATGGAAAGAATTTGTCCACCGCCTGTTTATACTCCGTGCCCAGCGGCGTGAGAATTCGCGCCACCAGATGCCCCGCATCCGTGATACTCCCTTCTATTGCGTGCTGTTCACCTATTGAAGGCATATGAGTCCAATGGTTGAAAACGTGCGATACCTTATGCTTGGAGAGCATTGCGAAATATTCGGGCGTGAGAAAGTCTCTGTTGCGCACTTCTATGGAATACATAAAATCAGACGGCAATTTCCCTAAGAACGAGTCCAGTTTCTCCGTGAATGCCTCTCTCAACCTGACGGCGGGATTGTCTTCCGGGTTCTTTGGCTTTGGCGGATATTGAGTCTGAAACTGAAAGATGAACGGTCCCGTATGACCGGCGAACGACCTTGCGAACGGAGGAAGCACTCCATCTATGAAAAGCTCGGCATTCAGGAAATCTTCGTTCTTCTCCCCTGCCATTTTCCCGTACCGTTTATTCTTTGAATACTTCGGAATCGTTATACGCTCCCAAACTTTGCTGCAGCACTCGAACCCGTCAGGCAGCTGCGATGCGTACCGCTTTAGCGTCTCGTCGTTTGCGGGGCCGTAAAATGTATGGTCGATCCCCACAGTGCCGAACAGCGGAAACTGGGCGTACTCCTCGAGGCATGTCTGCTTGAAGTTCGATTTTGTGTACACACGGTTGTATATGGTCCCTTTCCACCCCTCGTAAGTCCATGTGGATGTCCCGAATCGGATATATTTATCGTAATCAGCAAGGCTCATATTCAGATTGAATATAAGAACCCCTGCAGCTAATTATCAGGGGGATTATTATTTGTTGAATTGATTGTAATGAAACTAGATAGGCTATTGGTTATTCCTATTAATACCAAATGGATTTACAATTTCTTTGTATTTACCTTTGGAATTTACAAAACTAAGGGCTCCACTATCCATGTTTATGAGAGAACCACTTTTTT
>CBDUTM010000490.1:0-1583 GCA_965369985.1 uncultured bacterium
GAATTCTCGCTCGTGGATTGAATGCCGGTCCGGGAGCTGCATCAGGCAAGGTGGTATTCACCGCAGCTGAAGCTGTTAGACTCAAAGAATTGGGAGAAAAAACGATCTTGACCCGTACTGAAACTTCTCCTGAGGATATTTCCGGGATGTTTGCCGCCGAAGGAATTTTAACTGCCAGAGGAGGCATGACTTCACACGCCGCGATAGTTGCAAGAGGAATGGGTAAATGTTGTGTGGCAGGCTGTGGCGCCATCACTGTCGATTATTCTAAAAAACAATTTAGTGTTGATGGAATAGTGGTGAAAGAAGGTGATGAAATATCTATTGACGGTAACACAGGAGATGTGATTCTCGGAGTAGTGAAGACCAGTCCTTCCGAGATCGTTCAAATTCTTGCCACCAAGAGTATGAAACCTGAAGAATCTCCATTGTTCCAAAAATTTGAAAAATTGATGATCTGGGCTGACGAAGTCAGAAAACTTAAAGTTAGGACGAACGCCGATACACCACACGATGCTGAAGTGGCTGTTGCATTCGGCGCTGAAGGTATCGGGCTTTGCCGGACAGAGCATATGTTCTTTGAAGGCGATCGGATTGATGCGGTCCGTGAGATGATTTTGGCAGATGATAAAGCAGGCAGGGAAAAGGCGCTGGAGAAATTGCTCCCTATGCAGAAAGAAGACTTTATCGGCATTTATAAAGCGATGAATGGATTACCCGTAACGATCAGGACACTTGATCCTCCGCTTCACGAGTTCCTGCCGCACGACGAGAAGGATATTCGCGATCTTGCGGAAAAAATGGGAGTAAGTTACGAGCATCTTCAGGAAAAGGTGGATTCTCTGCATGAATCAAACCCAATGCTCGGTCATAGGGGTTGCCGTTTGGGACTCACATACCCCGAGATAACAGCGATGCAGGCGCGTGCTATCATAGAAGCTGCCATAGAAGTTAAGAGATCAGGAATAGAAGTAAAACCTGAAATAATGATACCGCTTGTCGGGCATTGGAAAGAATTACAAGATCAGAAAGCAGTGGTGAATAAAGTTGCAGATGAAGTTTTATCCGACAGCGATATTGAATTGGATTTTATGATCGGTACGATGTTAGAACTACCACGGGCATGTTTAACCGCCGATCAGATAGCAAAGGAAGCGGAGTTCTTCTCTTATGGAACTAACGACCTCACACAGACGGCATTCGGATTCAGCCGGGATGATGCGGGAACCTTTCTCGGTGAATACGAAGAGAAAAAAATCTATGAGCGAGACGTATTTCAGACGATAGATTTTGACGGAGTAGGTGAACTGATTAAAATTGGTGTGGAAAAAGGTCGTTCGACAAAACCTGATCTCAAGATCGGTATATGCGGCGAACATGGTGGCGATCCTTTATCCGTGGAGTTCTGTCACAGTCTTGGTCTAAATTATGTATCCTGTTCTCCATACCGGGTTCCCATTGCGCGTCTCGCAGCGGCGCAAGCTGTCTTAAAAGAGAACAAATCGAAATAATATAAGAAAGCCCGGCGGAGAATATGCCGGGCTTATATATAAATATCTGGTAGTTAGAGAGATTCTGCTATT
>CBDUTM010000491.1:0-1575 GCA_965369985.1 uncultured bacterium
TAATTTCGATTTGAAAGCAAAATTTTATGGTGATGCCGGAGATTGGGATAACGTAATTTTAACAGCCGATGATATGCAAGCTACTTTCTTGTATGGTAATATTTTAATCGATTCGCGTCACCACAGCTATCCCCGTGCTTATTATATCAAAGGAATCGCATACGAAGAGATGGGGAATTCGGAACTTGCCATAGAAAACTATGAAGCGCTACTCGAACACTGGAAAGATTCCGATGAAGGAATCCCTGAAAAAATAGATACTATCAAACGATTGGCTGCTCTTAGGAAAGAAAGCTGATGATATATTCTCTAATTTTAGCCGTACAGGGCAGCTCTGAGATTGGCTTACGCCTGTCTTTGGCTGCCGCGTTCATCCGCCAGTCGGCGGACTCCCTCGCAATGACAGACGAGTGCGGGCTAGGGCTTGCCCTGACCGCAAGGAACTTATAATGGCAAATTCTCCCACTCGTAAACTCGCAGCGATAATGTTCACCGATATGGTGGGCTACACGGCTCTTATGCAGAATGACGAGCCTAAGGCGAGAGAGCTTATCGAACGGCAGAGAGCTATACTCGACTCAATGGTAGAGAAGCATGTCGGCGAGGTCCTTCAATATGTCGGCGACGGAACTTTCTGCACGTTCAACAGCGCTATAGAGGCCGTTAGCTGCGCCATCGAAATACAGAACGCCTTAGTCAACGAGAAAGAGATAAATCTGCGGATCGGAATCCATGTGGGGGACGTTGTGAGCAAAGGAGAAGAGATATACGGGGACGGAGTGAATGTCGCTTCACGACTTGAACCGCTCGCGGAGCCGGGCGGAGTATGCATAACCGAACGGGTATATGAAGACATCAGAAACCAGCCGGATATGAATGCTACTTTGCTGGGCGAAAAAACTCTCAAGAATGTTGACCGCCCGTTAAAGATCTATTGCCTTACCGGAAAGGGCTTAAAAACTTCTGAGCCGTTCGAAGTAGAAGAAAAACCTGCTATCGAAACAAAAGAAGTAGCAGAGGAGCTGCATACAAAACCCGCTTCAAACAGGCTAATGCCGTGGGCGGTAGGAGTGGCTATAGTTTTGATTCTAATCTTTGCCAGAGGATGGTTTACCGGTGAATCTTCCATACCTGAAGTAGCGGCGGATGAAAACTCCTTGGCGGTGATGTTCATTGAAAATATGATGGACCCCACCGATGCTGACAGAAGCGGTGAGATGATCACTAATTTGCTTACCACTGATCTGTCTCAATCTCACTCTTTGAAGGTGGTAAGTAGTCAGCGGCTATACGATATAGCTAAACAAGAATCGGATGGAGACAGGGTCAATATTAATCGCGCTAACGCTACGAGTATTGCCAAAAAAGCCCGTGCACAATGGATGCTTACGGGAACTCTTTCGCAAATTGGTTCTCGGATGGTGCTGGCTACTCAACTTGAAAATGTGCAGGACGGGAGGATAATTGAAGCACAAAGAGTTGATGGCGATGATCTTTTTGCTCTTGTAGATATGCTTTCTCGTGAAGTTAAGAATGATTTAAAAGTGGAAACTGCTCCGGGTGAGATCGACGCTC
>CBDUTM010000492.1:0-1574 GCA_965369985.1 uncultured bacterium
CCCGAGGGTACTATCGCATTTCCAACTGAACCATCTTCTAAAATTACGTCAACCGATACCGTTGGGTTGCCGCGCGAATCTAATACCTCAATTGCTTTTATTTCTTTTATCAAACTCATTGAATAGAATTCCTATAAATTTAAATTTGTTAGAACGTATAAATATAATTTTAACTAAGAGAAGAGTCAAACTATTGAACAGTGATGATTTGTTTCATATCCGTATTATTTGAGCGATAAATCAGAAGCGATTATCCATTTCTTGATTTATTATTATAATAATGTTAACTTACTGATATATTCAGCCGTACAAAATCTTTGGAGTATTTTATGGAAAGAAGAACTTTCATAGTTAAAGCCGGAGTTCTGTTTTCGCTCCCGCTGGTTTTTACTGAAATCGGATGTGATAGTTACGGCGGCTCAGACGACGTGACAGCTCCTGCTGACTCGATAACCGTAAATTCATCTTCGAGCTCCGGTCATACACATTCCGTTTTTGTTCTCCTCAGTGATATAGATAATCCGCCCACAATGGAGCGTACGATTACTACTTCACTAAACTCAAGCCATACTCACAGAATTACACTCACGGAAACTGATTTTGTGAAGCTTGCTAATATGGAAACGATTACGAAGACGTCCACTACAGATGATAGTCATAGCCACACATTCAGTATTAATGTTCCTTAATAAGAAGAAAAAAGAGCAGCCGACGGCTGCTCTTTTTATCTAAAATATATTTACAAATCAGATATGATTACTTCTTCTCTCTTTTATATTGAAAGTTCCATTATATTTTGATATAAACTTATTCCTATTAGATCGACACCAGGTAGACATTACTTTATATTTTTCTTTGTAGAATTCTTTATTAGCGATAAATTCAGTTCAATAAATAATACCGACTTAATTATAACCAAATGGGGAATTAAATAGTGTTAAGTAGATTAGAATTTAATCGATTATCGAATAATGAAATGTCAAAGCGATCTTCTATTTATTTGGATTCTTTGATAAACCGCAGAAGTGTCAGAGATTTCTCAAGTGATCCTGTCGCTGAAGAAATTATTACTAACATCGTCTCATCAGCGGCGACTGCTCCATCCGGAGCCAATAAAGAGCCATGGACCTTCGCTATAGTAAAAGATCCGGCGCTAAAGAGTAAGATCCGAACAGCCGCGGAAAAAGAAGAAAAAGAGAATTATGATCATCGCTTTCCTGATGAATGGCTTGATGATCTTAATCAGTTCGAAACCGACTGGCACAAGGAATTTCTTGAGGATGCTCCATACTTGATAGTAGTATTTAGGCAAGTGTATGGGATTGATGACGATAAACATACTAAGAATTATTACGTCAACGAATCGGTCGGGATAGCGACCGGTTTTTTATTAACCGCCATTCACAATGCGGGCTTGGTCGCTCTGACGCACACGCCGAGTCCAATGGGTTTTCTTGAAAAAATATTAAACAGACCGGAAAACGAACGGGCATTTTTGCTTATACCTGTTGGCTTTCCTGCTGATGACGCGAAAGTGCCCCTACTTAATAAGAAACACTTTGAAGATTATGCCG
>CBDUTM010000493.1:0-1569 GCA_965369985.1 uncultured bacterium
ATGGCACACAACCTTTCACTGCTGAATTGTTAGATGAATTGTTAGCAGGCAGGATCTATGTTAATGTCCATACAACAGAAAATCCCGGTGGGGAAATTCGCGGAAATATTCAATTGCCTGTATTTTTTAAGGCATTATTAAGTGGAGATAAATCGGTACCATCTGTTACATCATCGGCCTTAGGTACAGGTGCCGTTCTGCTATTTGGCAATGAAAGAGAATTGGATTATGTTTTGCATGTTACGGGCTTGACACCGACTGCGTCACATTTTCACGGCGGAAGCGCAGTTGAGACGGGAGGTGTGCTCAGAACTATCGAATTAAGTAATGATGGTGCAGATAGCGCATGGGCGGGAGACGATACACAGCCCCTGTCGGATAGTTTGATCAGTGAACTGCTTCTCGGTAATATCTATATGAATGTTCATACATCAACCAATCCGGGAGGCGAAATTCGCAGTCAGATGGAACGCGAAGATGGTACCCCGTTCATAGCATTTATTGACGGTGAGAATCATACGCCTCCGGTTACATCCACCGGTTCAGGTCTTGCGGTTCTGTCGCTTAACTCGGATCAAACACAATTGAAATATGACATCACAATCTCACAAATAACCCCAACTGCAGCACATTTCCATAATGCAGGTGCCGGTCTTTCCGGTGGAGTCGTTAAAGATCTTGATTTCGTTGATGGTCACGCCAGCGGTATATGGTCCTCTACAGATGGTACACAGCCGTTAACTTCTCTTCTTGTGGATGAACTACTCAGCGGAAGATTATATGTGAACGTGCATACGACCACAAACCCGGGAGGCGAGCTGCGTGGTCAGGTTATTGTAATTTCAGGTTATAACGCTCAACTTGACGGTAGCCAAACAGTAGCCGATCCCGCTGTTGTTTCTTCAGGAACAGGTACTTTGACCAGTATATTTTTCTACGCAGATGAGGGAGCTGAGCTTGAATACAATATTACCGTTGAAGGATTGACTATAACTAACTCGCACTTCCACGCGGGAGCCGCCGGAGAAACCGGTGGTGTTATAAAAGCTATCACATTTGACGGAAACTCAGCTCACGGAGTATGGAAAACAAGCGATGTTGATCAACCACTAACCGATGAAATTGTCGACATGATTCGGAGTGGTGGAGTATATGTTAACATACATACTGCTGCAAACCCGGGAGGTGAGATACGAGGCCAACTATTACCGAATCTGGTGCAAACTCCTGTAGGTGTTGTAGATGATCGAGTGGCGCAGCTGCCCAAGTCTTTCGTGCTGAGGCAGAATTATCCTAATCCATTTAATCCGACAACTCTCATTGAGTATGAGCTGCCGAATGATGACCGGATTCTACTTACGATTTATAATCTGCTTGGAGAAGAGGTAGCGCGTCTCGTTGATAATGATCAAAGAGCGGGATTACATAAGATAGAGTGGGATGCGTCCGAGATGACGTCGGGAATTTATTTTTACAAGCTTCAAGCAGGAAATCTTAGCCGGACTAATAAGATGTTGTTGTTAAAATAAATTTCAAAACTAAAAAGAATATATAAAATGAAGGGCAGGT
>CBDUTM010000494.1:0-1568 GCA_965369985.1 uncultured bacterium
TCTTTGATTAAAAATAGTCTATTTCTATTCCTCACTTTCTTCTTAACGGTCAATATAGCTCGATCTCAAAGTGATATTAGAATTGGTGAATGGCGCGTCGAATCAAGCAAGTTGCTTGTACGGGATATGGCATCTTTTGGGGAGAATATTTATGCTGCCACCACAGGTGGTCTCATCGTTTATTCGCCGGAGAAAACTGAAACAATAACTATCTTAGACGGTCTTTCCTCTCTTGATATCAACAGTATGGTTATTGACCGCAGAGGAACTATTATACTCGGGATGAACTCACCTATTGGTAATTTTGATTTTTATTCTCCGGATGACGGTTTTACTTATACCATCAATGAAAATTTAAGTGGAATAACTTCGTTAGCCGTATCAGGGGACTCGGTTTTTGCAGGTTTTTTTGCAGCAGATCAAATCGGATTGCTGCTCTTGACCTATGATAATGCATCGGGAAGATACAATTTTAAGGATTCTTTTAAAAACTTTCCGGCAGGATTATCATTTTCCGAGATAACCGCGATCTCAATTATAGAGGATTCGATATATGTTGGAACAGATGGAGGATTGATCTCTGCATCAGTTCGAGGTGACAATCTGAAGGATCCATCGAATTGGACAGAACTGAAACTTAACACAGGCGGCGTAGAACGCATTCGAGCAATAAGTTTGGTCGGCGGAGTGCTAACTGTAGCGCCTGACAGAGGACTTTATCGGCGTGAAACGGGTAATTGGGTTATAGAAGATTCATTATTTACATCTTCATTAGTTGTTAATTCCATATTCGAATCTCCTGCCGGATTCTTTCTTGCTTCAAACCGTGGAATTTATGAGAGAAGAGAAGGTATTGGGTGGCGTCGACTCACAATAGAATCAAGGCCTACAAAAGCGTTAACAGAGAGTTCAGATGGGACTTTATGGGTTGGTTTTTTAATTGAAGGAGTAGCTAGATTAGACGAATCTTTATCCCGTTTTGTTTCTGAGGCGTTAAACTCACCATTTAGTAACACGATAACATCGATGTCCATGGGAGTTGATTCTGTTCTTTGGACTGGAAGCAATAAAGGATTTAATTCTTTCTCCGATAGAGGATGGAAAGGTTTCTTAAGTTCTCGTGATGGTAACTCACATCTGAATTTTTATAGTGATATTGACAGGCAGTTATATCTGGCTGATACATTATTAGTTCCCCTTTCAACAGTAGAAATTACCTTTGCGGCAAGCAATGGATTACTTTATTTCGGATACGGTGGTTCCGGAATGCTGGAATATGATCCGAATTCACCTGAAGATTTTATTGTTTTTGATACGACGAATGGAATATTGGCAGGTTCTGAAGGTCACGGAGGAACTTCAGGGTTTGTCGTTTTAGATGATATCGCTGAAGATGTTGACGGTAATCTTTGGTTGGCCAACGCATTCGCAGAAACAGATAGACATCTGATCGCTTTTGACCCGGATCGAAATTTTCACTATTTTAGGACCAACTCGGGCCTATTAAATGGAGTTCTTCGCGCACTTTCAATCGACAGTAAAGGTCTTATCTGGTTGGGTTTTCACGC
>CBDUTM010000495.1:0-1553 GCA_965369985.1 uncultured bacterium
GAGGAGAATTCATCGGATCAAATAGCGAACTTCTCCAGCAAAGCAATGAATCGTGGATGTTCACGAAGCGGGTCCCATTTCGGGTCAAGCTTAAGCAGATTCACGGACAGATCGCCCGGAATAGATAACAGAGTTTCTAAATGGTCTATTGCCAGATCAGATTCGCCAACTATCGCATAAATAACTGCGAGATCTTCCACTCTATAAGCACCTCGCCAGGCCTCCTTGCTGATCGGTAGCAGGTCAACCCCCTTTTTTCCCGCCCGGATGGCATCTTCTTTTCTGCCGAGACCGGCATAAACCAATCCAAGAGAAGAATATATCCTGGAATCTTCTGGATTTTCTTCCACCAATTGTTCAAAAACAATTCGCGATGAATCGTAATAGACTTGTGCCAACACGCTGTTTCCCATAAATCCGTAAGTATCTGCTATGAGATGATTCTTAATTAAATATCTAAATTGACCCTCAAAAATATCATCGTTTAAGGACAGAAGTAATTCGAGCGCTTGATCAAACTTGCAATCATATTTATCAAAATAATATTTCAGAATGATCTCACTCTGGTCAGCGGGAGTACCTAATATCTGTTCAACTTCTTCGAGGATGGATCGAGCTTTTTTAGTATCTCCCTTCCACGTCACATAAAGTAAAGATTTGTTGTAATAATTAAACCGTAAGTCCGGGCTTAATGTAATGGCTTTGTTATATGAATTTTCCGCTTCCGGATAATTCCGAATCAATGAATAAGTCTCCCCCATATTTTGGGATATCAATGTTTCTCGCGGACTGAGCTCAAGAGCTTTTATAAAGTTATCTATTGCCAACTCCATTTTACCCTGGCGTCGTTGAACAAAGCCTATATTTGCGTAAAGTTCGCCGCTATTCAATCCCAATTCTTTTGCTATACCAAATTCTTTTAACGCATTATCATAATCTAAAAGGCCATGGTAATAATATTTTCCCAATGCGGCATGAGCCTCCGGAAGCTGTGAATTCAGTTGCAACGCCTTATCTGCCGCTGCCTTGGCTTTCACTAACCGCTCTTCACTTCGGTCGAAATAAAACCAGTAATAGCCTGAATTAATCTCCGATAATGCCGCATAAGCAACTGAAAAATCAGGGTCTAAATCTATCGCTTTTTGGAGCATCTGAATCCCTATACTGAAATCTGATTCTAAGTAGCTACGGTTCGCATACGTTTTCCCTCGCAGATAATAATCATACGCCTCTATGTTATCCGTAGGTTTTTGGTCTATACGTTTTTCTTCTTCAGGAGTAAGTGACGCTTCTAATGCTGCAGCGATCTTTTTGGCTACGTCGCTTTGAATAGCAAATATATCGTCCAGATCTCTGTCGTATGTGTCCGCCCAGATGTGTTTATCGGTTTCCGCGTCAATCAGCTGAGCAGTAATGCGAACCCGATTCCCCCCTCTTCTAACGCTCCCCTCAAGAATGGTTGCCACGCCTAATTCTTTCCCGATCTGACGCAGACTCTTTGTTGTGTTCTTGTATTGCATTATTGATGTTCGGGAAATCACCTCCAAACTGTT
>CBDUTM010000496.1:0-1548 GCA_965369985.1 uncultured bacterium
TTTGTATAATTATGAGCCTCAAACCCCGATTCATTTCATAATTCTGGATACTGACGATATTTCCAACGGTGCCGCATATTTTTATGATAATAAAATCGTTATCTGGGCATTGCCGATGGACTACGACCTCCGCGGTACGCATAATTGGCTTCGTGATGTTGTTACGCATGAATTTACACATATTGTGTCAATGCAGACTGCGATGCGATTTAACAGACATATTCCCGCCCTCTATTTTCAGTGGTTTCGGTATGAGAGCGAACGCCGCGATGATGTCGTCAGAGGATTTCCAAATGGGATAGTTTCGTATCCGTACGCAGGACTTACGATACCTTTATGGTTCGCCGAAGGTGTTGCTCAATATAACAGCAGCGCATTGGAATATGACCATTGGGATTCTCATAGAGATATGTTATTGCGGGAGCGGTCACTCAGCGGATCTTTGTTAAACTTGGATGATATGGCAGTTTTTGGAAAATCCGGTATTGGAAATGAAAGTGTTTACAATCAAGGATATTCATTTATACGCTACCTGGCAGAAAGGTTCGGAGAGCAGTCATTAGGCAAGATAGCAAAAGCGTTTTCTTCCAAACTTCCTATTTCCATTTCAAGTGCCATAAAGAAAGCGACAGGGATCGAAGGCGATATAGTTTTTAATGATTGGCAAAGAAAAATTGGGGCTGATTACACTAACAACACCAAAATCATTCAGCAGAACGTCACAGAAGGAAAGGTATTAAGCACAGGCGGAGCGGCGAATTTATTTCCTTCATGGTCTAGAGACGGCAGCAGAATCGCTTATTTGTCAAGCAAAGGACATATTTCATTTGGTCGAACTGACTTAATGCTCTACAACATAGAGAATGGCAAGAGTGAGAGGATCGTTTCTGCTGTTAATACCTCACCTTCATGGTCGCCTGATGGGAATGAAATTGTTTATGGTAGAATAGGAAAACCGGATAAACACGGATCAGCATATTTTGATCTGTATTTATACGATATTAATAAAGAGAAGGAGAAAAGACTCACTCATGGCAGCAGAGGAAGATATCCGGCATTTTCTCCTGATGGTAAAGAGATCGTGTTTGTAACGACTAATGACGGCGCAAGCAGTCTGATGATCTACAATTTCGAATCGAAAAAGACAAAAGAATTACTGAGTTTCGAGGAGATAAGACAAGCATATAAATTGGATTGGTCGCCTGACGGAAGATCAATACTCTTTGAAACATCTACCGAAAACGGAAGAGATATTGCGCTTGTTAATGCGGATGGCGGCGATTTCAGGATGTTATTAAATAGTCCGGCGGATGAGCGTCACCCTATCTTTTCGCCGAACGGAGAAAAAATATATTACTCATCCGACAAAACGGGAATATTCAATATTTATTCATATGATTTAGCAAGTAATGAAACTAAACAATGGACCAATATTACAGGTGGCGCATTTATGCCGTCAGTTTCTTCGAATGGCGAGCTGAGCTATTCCCGATTTGAGGGAACAGAATATAAACTTTCGATATTGAAGCTGGAAAACGAAGTAAATCC
>CBDUTM010000497.1:0-1547 GCA_965369985.1 uncultured bacterium
CCATACCGTCTATCATACCCGAGGGAGCAACTATGTCCACACCGGCGTTCACGTGGGATACAACTTGTTTCTGTAGGTTTAACAGCGTCGCATCGTTATCGAGCTCTCCTGCCTCCGTCACCACGCCGCAATGCCCGTGATCGGTGTATTCACAAAAGCAAACGTCAGAGATCACCAACAGATCCGGGATCGCTTCTTTCAATGCTTTTGTCGCCTGCTGTATAATTCCATTGTCATCCCAGGTTTCGGAACCGACCGGGTCTTTATCCTTGGGGATGCCGAAAAGGATCACTGCTTTTATTCCGAGAGTATAGGCTTCTTCGGCATCTTTCATTAGTTCATCCACTGAAAGCTGAAACTGTCCTGAAAGTGAACTAATGGCATTACGAATAGATTCTCCATGCACGATAAAGTACGGTTGAACGAAATCATCCGGGCTTAGCTTTGTTTCACGAACAAGGTCTCTGATAGCCGCAGTTCCTCTCAGCCGTCTTGGTCTGCGTTTAATTTCAAACATTAATTATCTCCTTTGAAGGAGTGAGAATTGGATCAGAAGCAAACTCGGCTGCTTTATCGGCAGTAGCCTTGCCATTTGCGATACAATCTTCAACAGATACGCCTCCCCTAAACGCTCCGGTGATATAAAGTCCCGGATATTTTTTCTCAAAATCTTCCAACGAATCCATTTTTTCATGATATCCCATAGTGTATTGTGGAATTGCTCGCCTTTGTATAACTACTTCTTTTAATATCGGCTCTCCTCTGATATCAAGAATATCTTTCAAGCTTTCTTGAACCAATTCGATAAGTTCAGTCGGTCCTAATTCGGTTAATTCAGGATGTCTTTTCCCGCCGACAAAATTGGTCAGTAATACTTTACCGTCAGCTGCTCTTCCATCAAAGAACATCGATGTCCAAAGTGATCCAAGAAACTTATTCGGTTCGCATGGGGGTGATAACATTCCGAATCCATTTAAAGGATGTCCTATATCTTTGCGGTTGTAACCAAGCGATACTACAGCCATTGGGGCATAGTCGATTGATTTGAGATCATCTGCCGTCTCGGGCGATAACGGCTCTATAAGTTTTGCCGTTAGATATGCCGGAGTGGCAATAATAACAGCGTTAGCTTTAATAGTTTCGGTTACTCCACCTTTTTCGGTAATAACCTCATATAAAGTGCCTGCCTCATTCAAGAGCGATATTTTTTTCACTGCTGTTCCCGTTTGTACCTTATCTCCGAGAGTTTTTGTCAATTTCTCCGGCAAGATCTTAAGCCCTTCTCTGAATGAGAAGAGCTTTGGTCGAGGACGTTTAATTTTATTCTTATTGTTAAATAATTTTTTCACCATGCCGCCGATAAGGCTACCCTGTTCCCTTTCCAGAGCATATAGCCGGGGAAAGGTACTACGTAAACTTATCTTTTCGGGATCGCCGGCGAAGATTCCTCCAACGAATGGAGCAACTGCGTAATCAAGAAATTCTCTTCCCAAACGCCTTGCTACAAAATCAGCTACCGATTCATCTGTTTCGTCAGAAGGTTTTAT
>CBDUTM010000498.1:0-1545 GCA_965369985.1 uncultured bacterium
GTTGGTCCGAATAAAAGAAACGCCCTTCTTACTGAATTTAAATCAGTGAATGATATTAAAAACGCTAAGGTAGAGGAGTTACAGTCAGTTCCGGGAATATCTTCAAAACTTGCCGAATCGATCAAGAGACAGCTAACAGAGCTAATTGGTTAATGGTATTTAGTATTAAAGTTATTTTCCTTCTGACAGCATTATTTTATTCATCCCTGTATGGGCAAGAAACAGCTGATCAAAGCACATTAGTTTTTCCTCAATTCAAGCATGCGCCCATTAGAAAAGTAGGAAAATATCACCTATTACTATATGCAGGAAGGTCAACAAAAATCAGAGACCCACAAGGATTAGCAGTAGTAAAGTTAAATTCGAGAGATGATCCCGATGTATCTAAAGATGATGACGAAATAACAGTATACGGTCTCAATAGCGATGATAACACTATTGTATATAATAATTCCCTGCTGTCTATTGCTGTTTACGGCAAGAATCTGCCGAATGAGCAAAGCCTTAAAGCGCCAAGGGGTATCACCGCTAACGCTGATGGAAGAATCCTGGTCGCTGATACAGGAAATAATAGAATAGTGGAGCTTAAGGACAGCGGAACGCTTTTATTCGTGCGATCATACGGCGAAAAAGGAATTGATGCAGGTGAGTTCAATTCACCCTCCGATGTGCAGATGGATTCTCAAGGTAACTTTTATGTTGTCGACAGTGGGAATAATCGCATACAAATATTTTCCGCTGATGGGGAACTTATGAAGATCTGGGGTGAAGATGATGATCTGAAATTTCAAAATCCAATATCGATCGCCGTCACCGATCCACTCGAACGGTGGTCTTACAATAAAACGGGATTTTCTGTTATAATTGATGAGGGAGGAAAGACTCTAAAAAAAATATCGAGTGAAGGAGAACTGATCAAAGAAGTATCAGGGAAAGATTTTGGATTCCCAATTATGGAATTTACGTTTCTTGCCATTGATTTCTATAACAATATTTATACTACAGATCGAAAGAATCATGTTATATACAAATTCAGATCTGATCTGACTTATCTTACGACTTTTGGAGCGAAAGGAAAGGATAAGAACGAATTTATCGAGCCCAGGGGGATAGGGATCTGGCGCAGACTTGGTCAGGTAATAATCGCAGAAAAAGAAACAGTACAGTATTATCTCATAGGAACAGATCTGTTGGATGTGAAGCTGGATAATAATAGGGGTAACGCTCAAGTATCCGGAATATTGACGGAAAGATCATATCTGGATGTTGATGTATTCGATTCAAAAAATAATTTTGTAAAGCGACTGAGCCGCACAGGGAAAAAATACGGACCCGGTAAGGTAACTTTCAGATGGAATATGATGCCGGGCGATTTTACAAAAGCTTTAAAGGAGGTCAGTGGATATAAGAGGAAAAAGGAGTATCCCATTGACGAAAAAGTTCCTCCCGGAAACTATAAAATGGTTCTTGAGTCAAAAGCTACTTATTCATCGAAAAAATATTTTTCCGATAAGGTGGAATTGCAATTCGAGTTAAACGAGAATA
>CBDUTM010000499.1:0-1525 GCA_965369985.1 uncultured bacterium
TTTATACGGGGGGCGGATGTATCTTATATACCTCAGATCGAGGACCTCGGCGGTGAGTATCGGGAAAATCAAGTAGCAAAAGATCCGATGGAAATATTCAGTGATAACGGGATGAACTATATCCGTCTTAGATTATGGCATTCTCCTCCGGCCGGATATAATAATTTGGCGAAAACCATTGAGCTGGCAATTAGAGCTAAAGCATTAGGAATGAAATTTCTACTAAATTTTCATTATTCCGACAGTTGGGCAGATCCCGCAAAACAGACCAAGCCTGCTGCATGGTCTGCACTCACATATACAGAGTTGAAGGATAGCGTCTATCAATATTCAAAAGATGTTATTCTGGCGTTAAAAAATCAAGGTGTTCTGCCGGATATGGTGCAAATCGGAAACGAAATTACTCCGGGTATGTTATGGAACGACGGGAAGGTCGGAGGAACGTTTGAAAATGCTGCACAATGGGAGAAGTTTGGCGGGTTACTGAAAGAGGGGATCAGAGGAGTGAAAGCCGGCGCAGATTCTGCCGATACCATAAAAATAATGATACATATTGATAGAGGTGGAAGTAACTCGGGAAGTAGATGGTTTTTCGATAACATCGCGCAACAAAATGTTGATTTCGATATAATAGGACTGTCCTTTTATCCCTGGTGGCATGGAACACTAACACAGCTCGAATCAAATATTAGCGATCTTTCTACAAGATATAATAAAGAGATAATAGTAGTTGAAACCGCTTATCCTTGGACGCTCCAATGGGTAGAGGATGGCGGAAACAATTTTGTATGGCAATCAAGTCAATTGCATGAGGGTTACTCGGCAACCTTCGCAGGACAGAGATCTTTTATAACTGATCTAATGACGATCGTGCGGAATGTGCCGAATAACATGGGTACAGGAATATTTTATTGGGCACCTGAATACATATCTGTAGCACCGTTTGGGTCAATTTGGGAAAATTTGGCATTATTTAGTTTTCAGGGAAATGTTGTTCCAGCGATGGAAACGTTTCATCCTGCAGTGGTGAAGGTCAAGGATGAAAATAGTATTCCTTCAAATTTTTTATTATTGCAAAATTATCCAAATCCGTTTAATCCGGAAACAATAATAGAATACAATCTTTCCAACCGTTCAAAGGTTAATCTTAGTATTTATAATCTTATCGGGGAGGAGATTGCTACTATTTCAAATGGAGATATGCCGGCAGGGAATCACCGTTTTAGCTGGGATGCATCAGGATTTTCATCAGGTATATACCTCTATAAACTTCAGGTAGGCGAATATATCCAAACGCGTAAGATGGTATTATTGAAGTAAAAATAAATATCGTTTGCCAATATGTTTAGATAATAAACGCAAGCTGATTTCTATGAAAGCCAAGACAGATAAATCCACATTCGTCAACTTAACAGTGCATCTCTATATTAATCTGAATGGCGCCGGTAGCGGAACGGCGGAATCCCAATATTTTCCCAATTCACCTAATATGTCGCAATTTCCGAACACCGAATTATCGCCAGGT
>CBDUTM010000500.1:0-1524 GCA_965369985.1 uncultured bacterium
TGGAATTGAAGCAAAAGATATTGAACGGATCTTTGAGCCGTATTACACAAAAAAAGAAAGAGCAGCGGGGACTGGTCTCGGATTGGTCATAGTAAAAGAGACAACTGAAAATGTTCATGGCGGCAAATTGAATGTTGTATCCAACATCGGAGAGGGAACTACATTCCATGTAGTAATTCCTTTAGCTGGGCGATCGAGAATGAAGAAAAAATTATTAATCGTCGATGACGATTTGAGTATCTCAGAATTACTTGCGCAATATTTCAGTATTAAAGGATTGGAAGTACTTAAGGCTAAAAACGGTAAAATCGCACTTGAAATTATCCATGATTTTAAACATAATATAATTCTTTCAGATATCGATATGCCATATTTGGATGGAATTGGACTACTGGAAGAAGTAAGAAAAAATAATTCTGAGCTGCCATTTGTCATGATGACAGGCTTTAATTCAAGAGCTAACTTAAGGGATCAATTGGAGGATAAAGGAGTACCGCTAATACTGAAGCCACCTGATCTCGAAGATGAGTTGTGGCCACTTATAAAAGAAAAATTAGAAATAATTTAACGTTTGAGAAATGGTGAAAAAACAAGTTAAATGAATAAAATTCTAATTATAGATGATGATAATGTTATAGCCTCAACAATGCAAGAATTTCTTCTTGCTGAAGGGTATTCTGTAGTTACAAGTTCGGATCCGATATCGTCTTTTTGGATATACTCAAAATTTCAACCAGACTTAGTTTTGTGTGATATAAACATGCCCGTAATGGATGGAATTGAAGTACTTAGGAAGATACGAGAATATAACCCCACGCAGAAGTTCATAATGGTTACCGGCGCTTTTCTTAATCATTCTGAATTTAATATATTAAAAGAGCAAAACGTTCCCCAAATCATAAAACCCCCAGAGATGGAACAAGAACTCTTAAAAATTATAAGAAAGCAACTTAAATGGCAGAATTAATGTCGAAGGGGCTATATAAGATACCTGTAGTCGAAGATGATAAAGAAGTACAAGATATATTAGCTCAATATATCTCGTCTCTGGGACATTCAGTTGTAGGATCAACTTCCACGGGAAAAGAAGCACTGTATTTGGCAAACGAAATTCATCCCGACTTAGTCTTCATGGATATCGGACTTGAAGGGGAAATAGATGGGATTGAAACTGCGACAGAACTTAAGTCGCTCCATAATTTACCGGTCATATTTATTACCGGCTCTTATGATGATGATACTATAGAAAGAGCGAAGCTAGCAGAACCGATGGGATTCTTGATTAAACCTGTTGATGTGCAAGAACTAAAAGTAACAATTGAGTTTTCACTATTCAAACATCGTTCACAGTTGCAAAAAGAAAATTTAATCACTGAATTGACAGAAGCTATGGCGAATGTTCTGAAGAATTATGCTAGCTCAGAAAATCTAACAATCAACCCACATGAATGGTTTCGTTGATTGACCCAGCCACCAAATATTAAATCAGGCTTAAAGTACCTAAGTCGGGCCCTAAAACGTAGG
>CBDUTM010000501.1:0-1521 GCA_965369985.1 uncultured bacterium
CTGGAGACCACTTCCGACACTCTCGGAATTTATCAGTTTGACAGCCTCTTCATATCGTTCCCGGGTGTAGTTCGATACGCAAGCCTCACACTGGAACCGGGATTGACAAGCGTGGCAGTAATTATCACCGATATAACCGTGAATGAAGGAATCAATGTTCTCAATATCACTCTGAATGCTGCTGATATACTTCTGGTAAATGATGATCCTACAGGAAATTATATAGACTTTTTTATCGATGCTCTCGATACACTTCGCATTACTTATAGCGAGTGGAAATCTGCGGATAAGGGACCCGTTTCAACCATAAATATTGATCGGTTCGGGTTTCCCGTTATGGTCTGGTTCACCGGAGATGCGGGATTAGATGCTATAAGTCCGGCAGAAGAAGATAGTCTGATCCAATTTCTTGACAACGGAGGGAGACTGTTTATCACCGGACAGAATGTAGTTGAGTCCCTTCCAGACACCAGCACACTCCTCACAGACTACTTTGAAGTCACTCATGGAGGTAATGCGAGTAATATCATAATGAGAGGGCTGTCAGGAGACCCTGTGACAGACGGTTTTTCTCTATTTGGTATTTTCGGCGGCAATGCAGCAAGTAATCAAACATCTCCCGATATCTTCCTGCCCACCGGTGACGCATCAGCAGCAATTAAATATGGAGCTACAGGAGAAAATGTATCCGCTGTTTCAATCGATAACGGAACTTACAAGATATTCCTCGCGGGTTTTGGAATGGAATCTCTTGTGGAACTAGACCCGACACTCACAAAACGGCATGAATTGCTGGCGGCAGTATTCGATTGGTTTGAAGTCGAAAGTTCTATCGATGTGCAGGACGAACAACCCGTTACTCTGCCGGATCAGTTCGTTCTTGAGCAGAATTATCCAAACCCGTTCAACCCGGAAACTTCAATAAATTATTCTCTTTCTCAAAGCGCGAATGTTAAAATAACCATTTTCAATATTCTCGGTCAGCGTGTGAAGACGCTTGTGAACAGTGACTTATCAGCCGGAAGATATACTGTCAGCTGGAAAGGGTCAGCCGATAACGGAAGCGCGGTGGCATCAGGAGTTTATTTTTATCGGTTGGAGGCTGTCAGCAGTTCTCAGACAGGCAATAATGTTTTTGTTGATACGAAGAAGATGCTCTATCTGAAGTAATAAATCCGGCTACTTAAACTCCCGGTCGCATCATCTTCATTATTGAGCCACTGATAGAAGCCACAGTTTTTCTCGGGATTAATCTCGCCATAAAAGCCCCCATATAATTTATCGCTCCGTGTATAACAGATGCTCTGCTGCCTAATTTTTTAAGCGCTAATCTCACAACATCCGGCGATTTAGCGGGCTTTGGTCCCCGTCCCCCTTCAACATTTGCGTGTGATTGAAATTCAGTTGCAGTGTAGCCGGGCGACAAAGCCATCACATCTATCCCCAGCGCTTTATATTCGCCCCATAATCCTTCAGCGAGAAAGAGGTTAAATGATTTTGTCGCCGAATAGACGCTAAAAT
>CBDUTM010000502.1:0-1514 GCA_965369985.1 uncultured bacterium
AGAGTCATTCTAATGTTAAGGGAGAACTTGATCTTGCTCTCGCCAAATAATTTAGTTTCAGTCGTTAATTTTTAATTATATTTCAATTTCGGTTTGAAAAACTGTAACCGCTTTCCCTCCGATCACAACTTTTTTGGGTTCATTGTCCTCAATTTCCACTGATACATCCACGAATCCTTGCCGCCCCATTGCAACTCCCTGTTCTCCACGAAAATTAAATTTCTTTCCATCATGTTGAACGAGACTGTTGTGAACCAGATAAGCGCCCAGAGGACCGTTACCATTTCCCGTAACCGGATCTTCGTTAATCCCCATAGCCGGGGCAAACATACGGGCTGTGGTTAGGATATCTTTTCTACCCGTGTCGAACGAAAACGGAAAATATCCGTTACAACCTGTGGATCTGCTGATATTATCCAATTCTGAAAATGACGGTTTAATTTTATCTAATATAGCTGATGTTTTTAAGCAGATAATGTATTTATGGGAGCCTGTGGACACCTCCTGAATGGGACAATTTTCTTGAAGATCTGATTGATTTATCCTCAGTGCTTGTAATATTTCTCGTGATAATTCTTCGCCGACCGGATCATAAATTTTGACATCTCCCTGTGTCATTAAAACCGTTATGTCATGATTTTCTCTGATGATCTCGATGGGCAAGATTCCGATTCCAATTTTTTGCATCACGATTCCTGAATCAATTTTATACTCCAATGCCCGGATATAATGAGCTGCTATTGTCGCATGTCCGCACGTCGGTACTTCCATTGTCGGTGTGAAATATCGGAGCCATACATCGTGATCAGATGCTGTGGGAGATAATAAAAAAACTGTCTCGGAGATGTTCATCTCTCTTGCTATCTGTTGCATTTGTTGGTCTGTCAGTCCATCAGCATCCAAAACTACACCGGCGGGATTTCCGTAAAATTTAGTATCCGTGAATGAATCTACCTGGAATACTTTATATTTTTGCGACATTTTCTTTACCCTGTTTAGCTATTTGTTTTGTGGGTTGTGAATCATTACTATATAACATAATCAGGGAGGCACTGCAATGGAAATCCTATATGATCTGCTTAAAGTAGTTCATTTGATCAGTTTTGTTTTTATGTCCATACCGCTATTTAATCTTATAGTAGTTGCTGAACGCGGGAAATTTGGTCCTGATATAAATTATCATGTTGACATTTATATGGAAAACATTCTTTCGGGAGGATCAACCCGATGTTTCGTATATCAGGCGACAGTCGGAATCTCGGGTTTACTACTATTGGCTTTTGGAACTCTTGGAATAGAAGCGCTTTGGACAGAGTGGATAATTTCTTTGAAAACACTACTTCTTCTTACTCTTATAACATTGCTTTCGAGAGTTCATTTTAAGATTCAACCTGCCATTGATGCAATATTTGAGCAATTGAAACCGGATGATAAAATCTCCGACGATGATATGAAAAAATTAAGATCCCTTCGCGGCTTCAGAAAAAAACTTGCTTCGTTTTGCTTATTCCTGG
>CBDUTM010000503.1:0-1510 GCA_965369985.1 uncultured bacterium
AAAAGCTGAAGAAGAGAAAATCGGTCCGGGAGTACACGAAAAATTTCACAAGCTATTAGAGGAATTAAGCGTGGTTTATCTGGGAAATCCTACAAAGGGAGTCACCCATGCTTGTGATTGCAATTGTATGGAAGTGAATCTGACAGAAACTAAGATTTAGCTTCGCGAACAGATGAATTGAGGGAAGGAGTACCAATATCTATGAGACATTGTTAGCAGTATGCTGATCGACTCGTTAGATCGAAAGATAGATTATCTCCGCTTATCAGTGACGGATAGGTGCAATCTCCGCTGCTCTTATTGTCTCCCAAATTCATATTCTAAATTCAGTTCAACCCCGGAAATCATGTCCGATGAAGAGATCATTTCTCTGGTGAGCTGTTTTTCCGAGCTCGGAATGTCAAAAATTCGTATCACAGGGGGAGAACCTCTCGTTCGTCCAAAGTTAGCCTCATTGATAGAGAAGCTCAAAGAACTGGACTCGATCAACGAGATCTCATTGAGCACAAACGGAATACTTTTAAAAAAATTCGCCTCTTCATTATCCGGTGCCGGACTGGATCGAATAAACATCAGCATCGACTCTCTGAACTTCGATAAATATAAGAGTATAACATCATTCGGCGATATCACCGATGTATTAGAGGGGATCGAATGCGCCCTGGAATACGGGTTCTCTCCCGTGAAACTTAATGTAGTCGTGTCACGTGGGATGAATGAAGACGAAATAAACGATTTTGCAACCCTGACCGAGATTTATCCTGTCCATGTACGTTTCATAGAGCTTATGCCGATGGGTGAAACAGGTTTTTTCTCATTTGAAAGGCGAGTACCATTGGACGAAATGATGCGATTGGCACAACCGTTGGAACAGATACCCGTCGAAGATTGGCCTAAGGGATCAGGACCCGCAAAATATTTCCGCAGACCCAATGGCATAGGCAGTGTAGGATTCATCAGTCCTTTGAGCTCGAATTTTTGTTCCGATTGTAACCGGATGAGACTTTCTGCGAAGGGTGTTCTCATTCCGTGTCTTGCTGATAATCAGGGTACGGATCTTTTGAGTATGCTGAGAGGCGGAGCGGATGAGAATGAGATCAGAGAATCCATAAAACTTACAGTATCCTGTAAACCGGAGAAACATTTTATGATGGAAACTGCCACAAAAGGAAAATCTTATCCACAATTCATGTGCCAGATGGGGGGATAGAATGCCAATATCAAAACAGAAGGGAACAGTGCTATGATTAATAAATATATGACGAAATATCCTATCCTAATTTTAGCAATGGTAGGATTTGTTCAGTTAACATGCGCGCAACCCGATAAATCAACAAATTTGACTACCGTAAAAACCGGTGAACTCCCAAGGAGTCTGAGCCCTTTGAATCAGATGGAATCGTCACCGGAATTATTAGCATCAGGTAAAGTTATCTACGATAAAAGGTGCGCGCCCTGCCACGGATTGGATGGAGCAGGGGAGGGCAAAGCAGCCTACTTATTATATCCT
>CBDUTM010000504.1:0-1503 GCA_965369985.1 uncultured bacterium
TGACCACCCGCCCCTGTCCGTCCGTCATTCTCCCGTCATCAAGTGCTTGTAAAAGAACATTAAAAATGTCGGAGTGAGCCTTTTCAATTTCGTCTAACAGAATCACAGAATAAGGCTTTCTCCGCACAGCCTCCGTAAGCTGTCCGCCTTCTTCATATCCTACGTATCCGGGGGGTGCTCCTATAAGGCGCGAAACGGAATGTTTCTCCATATATTCCGACATATCAATACGAATAAGAGCGTTATCATCATCAAATAAAAATTCGGCTAAGGCTTTTGCCAATTCCGTCTTTCCTACGCCGGTGGACCCTATAAATATAAATGAACCGAGTGGGCGCGATTCTTCCTGCAATCCGGTTCTAGCGCGCTGTATAGCATCAGATACGGCCTTAATAGCCTCAGGCTGACCTATTACTCGTTTACCGAGCCTTTCTTCCATCTGAAGCAATTTATCCCTCTCGCCTTCTATCATCCGACTTACGGGAATGTTTGTCCACTTGGAAACGATCTCAGCTATGTCTTCTTCGTTTATTTCCTCTCTTAATAATCGTTTTTCTGTCTGAAGATTTTTAAGGTCATCCTCTAAATTGCCGGCTGTCTTTTGGAGTTCAATTAATGTTCCATGTTTCAGTTCCGCCGCCCTTTCATAGTCACCCTCTCTTTCCGCGCTACTAAATGCATCACGAGCAACTTCAGTCGCCTTTTTCACTTCTCTTAATTTTGCTATCGCTTCCTTTTCGGTAGTCCATTGCTCCCGAAGGATTTTCGCCTCTTTCGTTAGTTCCTTAAGCTGTTTTTCCAAATCATTACTTCTATCTGCTGAATCATCTTCTTTCAGAAGTGCGAGTTTTTCTATCTCAAATTGCCTGATTTTCCGTTCGAGCTCGTCAAGCTCCGAAGGCATACTATCTATCTCAATTCTCAATTTACTAGCCGCTTCGTCGATAAGGTCGATCGCTTTGTCGGGAAGAAATCTGTCAGATATATATCTGTGGGACAGTTTCACGGCGGCAACTAATGCCACATCTTTTATCTTAATTCCATGATGTAATTCATACCGGTCGCGTAATCCCCTTAGAATACTTATGGCATCCTCCACGCTCGGTTCACTCACTATGTTCGGTTGGAATCTTCGTTCGAGGGCGGCATCAGGTTCAATGTACTTCCTGTATTCATCGAGAGTAGTCGCTCCGATAACCTTCAGTTCTCCTCTGGCAAGCGGGGGTTTAAGAATATTGCTCGCATCAACTGCTCCTTCTGCCGCACCTGCGCCGACAACGGTGTGCAACTCATCGATGAACAGAATCACTTTGCCGTTAGAATCTTCTACTTCCTTGATCACTGCCTTCAGCCTGTCTTCAAATTCGCCTCTGAACTTTGCTCCGGCAATTAGAGAACCCATGTCAAGAGCAACGATTCTTACATCTTTTAGTCCCTCGGGCACATCGCCATTGACAATTCTAAATGCAATACCCTCCACGATCGCCGTTTTTCCTACTCCGG
>CBDUTM010000505.1:0-1503 GCA_965369985.1 uncultured bacterium
GATGGTTTCCGTTCAGTAACGACTTTAGCAGTTGAAATATCCAAACCATCTTTATCTCTATCCTGCGTCAAAAGCCCAATTCTCAACGCTCTAATTTCCATATCCGGTCCGTCAAATTTTTCAACGACCAGAAGTCGCAAATTTTTCTTCTTAGTCAGTATATCAAATGCTTCCGGAGAATACCCCGAAGCTACAATGCATTCTACAAAATTCTTATTTAAGGCTTGAGCGGTTTCTACGTCCACAACTCCATTAATTCCAATAACGCTGCCGAAAGCACTTATCGGATCTGTCTTTAAAGCCCGGATATATGACTCTAAAATAGTTGATTTTTCAGAACAGCCGCATGGATTCCCATGCTTTAAAATTGCTACACCATTATCTTTCAGATCAGAAAGAATACCAATAGCCGAATCTACATCAAGCAAATTGTTATACGAAAGAGGTTTTCCGTGGAGTAATTGCATCTCGATACTCTCAAATTGAGGCGAAGAAAACCATGATGCATTTTGGTGCGGATTTTCTCCGTATCTCAGATCAGAAATCTTCTTCATAGATATATTTCTTACCTCTATACTATCATCTCCATTTTTCTGAAAATAATTACTGATCGCTGATTCATAATTTGATGTATACGCGAAAGCTTCGCGCGCTAATTTTGACCTGCTCGCTGAGCTAACTTTACCGCCGGAGGAATTTAGTTCTTCACTTAATGGCTTGAATTGCTCCGGTTCACAAACAGCAACCACTGATGCATGGTTTTTAGCGGAAGCTCTTAGCATTGACGGACCGCCAATATCTATCATTTCAATGGCATCTGCTATTGATTTATCTCCTGAACTCACAAATTCTTCAAAAGGGTAAAAACTTACCGCTATCAAATCTATCTCATCAATTTTCGCTTCAGATATATGTTTGATATGCTCATTATTATTTCGGTCAGCAAGAATCCCGGCAAATATTTTCGGGTGCAGGGTTTTTACCCTGCCATCAAGCATTGCACCGTATCCCGTGATATCTGCGACTTCCTCCAACTCAATACCTTTTGATCTCAGGTACTCAGCAGTCCCGCCGCTGGCGATTATTTTCGCGCCGTTGTTTATCAGGGCTGAAGCTAATTCCTCAGAGCCTGTTTTATCCCAAAGACTGAACAACGCCTTTTTGATGGTCACATCACCATTCATATGCTATTCATTATTTGAACTTTTCCATTCGACATCCTGACTCTTCCCTCAGCAAAAAGTTGCAGAGTGGCAGGATATATTTTATGCTCTTCTATCAGAATCCTTGCTGCCAAAGAAGATGGATCATCATCTTCAAGCACGGGAACAGATTTTTGAGATATTATCGGCCCACGATCGTATTTCTCATCAACGATATGAACCGTTACGCCGCTTACTTTGCATCCTGAATCCAAAACAGCTTCGTGAACCTTAAGCCCGTAATATCCTTTGCCTCCGAAAGAGGGTAATAGCGCAGGATGAATATTAGTGATTCTATTTT